>PMXH01000344.1 GCA_003165855.1 Acidobacteriaceae bacterium
TGTTCCAACTGGAACATTTGTACAGGCAATAATGAATGTATAGGTCTGTGTGTACAACCCCAGCCAAGTGACGCTCACTGCAAGAGTTACGAAGGTTGGAAGGCCGCCGGTAAGGATCGAGCGTGAAACCGATGTGGCGCCGGGGTTGAGTGTTGGATGGGAAATCTGCGCGGAGTAGACTCCTATTTCTTGCGCTGAGGACGCGAAGATGTGGGCAGCTCGCGCATAGGAGCCTGTGGTGGAAGCCGGAAGCTCGAACCCAGCGCGTAAAGCGCATCGATTTTGCGGCACTTATGGCACGCATGAATGCGTGCCCTGATACGAATCACTTATGGCACTACGGGCTGATAGGAGCCCGTCGAACTTCCTACAAGCGAACTCATGGTCCGCTTTCAGACCCTTCACCACAAGGGAACACGGCCAGCTAGGCAACTCCCAGGACACTAGCCTTTTTCGCCCAATCGGTTAAGATTTTGAGGCCCTTGCACAGCGGGGTGCGCCATGAAATCCCCTCTTCACTGAGGGAATTGGCAGGTTGTTACGAGGGCAGCCGGCAAGTCCTTGGCATGCACTATCTGAAATCGATATCCAGGTTTAACCTTCGAGGTTAGAGCGCTTGGACAAGAGAGGCGAACTGCAAACCCGCACCGAACCGAAAACGCGGCTGGTTGAGCAGGTCAAGATCTATCTGCGTTCGGGCGACTACTCTGGCGCCCTGGATTTGTTGCGAGGCACAGCCGCCGAATTTCCCAACGATGCGGAGCTGTCCGAACTGGAAGAGCTCGCCCGTGATGGCGTTAAGCGCAATGCCGAGGCCAACCGTCTTATCACCGAAAGCCAGGAACTGTTCGCGCAGCAGAAGTCCGGCGAAGCGATTCAGTTATTGCGCGAAGCCTACGAACTGGATAAGAACAATTCTCTCGCCCGCGCCATTCTGGCCAATGCCCTGGTCGAGCACGCGCAGTCGGTTGTAGAAACGGATTGGCTGGAAGCCGAGACGCTGACCAATCAGGCGCTCAAGTTGAACCCTGCACATCCCACGGCCAAAGCGATCCGCAGCCTGATCGAAGACCAGAAAAAAACAAGCTCTGTGGAGGATTGGGTGGCGCGAGCGCGCAAGCTACAGTCCTCCAGCGATCTATTCGCAGCCTTGGCTTGGGTGGCAGAGGGATTGGCGGTTCATCCCGACAATCCCAAGTTGCTTCAGATGCAGGATGCGATCCAGCGCGACCAGGGCGCTCGGCGGCGCCAGGCCCGCCGCAGCGACGTGGAAGACCTGCGGCGCATGGAGCTTGCAATCGATGAGGCTGCGGACGTTGCTGCAAAACAAGCATTAGCGGAGCGCATCCAAGGGGTGGCGGCCAAGTATTGGACGGATGGAGAAATCTTATCCGTGGCCAATCGCCTTCTGCAGCGGCTGGGATTTGCCTCTCAGGAGAGTTCAACCGCCTCGCCGCACAGCAAGGGTGCGACCGTCATTTTTCACGTCCCGCGCCCCAGCGCTCCGGAGGCTGCACGCGCCGATAGCAGCCCGATTCTGCCGAGCCCGGTCCCGCCAAGCCCGGTTTTGCCCGCAAACGTTCCGACCGCTATTGTTCCGCCCAGCAAAATTCCGCCCAGCACTGTGCCGCCCGACATAGTCCCGACCACTCGGCCAGAGCCGCAACTGCCCCAGCCACAAGCTGCCACCGTTCCCGCCGGCGAGCCTTCCGCTCCGGCGGCCGAAGTCACATCCCTATCATTCGAGCCAAAACAGCCTACGAGGTCGAACTCCACAACGCTGATCCTCGTCTCCGCCGCCGCGATAATCCTGGTGGCAGCGACCTTCTTCTTCACGCGAAAACATTATGCTCCGCCAGTAGCGAACAGCTCCTCAGCGGCTCCCATCGTCGCTGCTCCCGCCGCCTCCGCTCCGGTCTCGGTTCCCAGCGTCTCCAGTCCGGCCGTCTCCGCGCCCGCACAAACAATACCCGCACCATCTCTGCCTGCTTCTTCTTCAACCACCGCCGCCGGAAAAGTCACGGTCGATGATCAGCCGCCCGCGGACTTTGGTCACAACCTGGGCACGCTGCTTGTCGTTGCCGGTCAAGACGACGCAAGCGTTTTTCTCAACGGAAAACTTCAAGGGCAAGTCACTCAAGCCGGGAAGTTGCGCCTGCCGAATCTCGAGCTCAAGGACTACGTTGTACAAGTCTCCAGGAGCGGCTTTCAGGATCCTCCGCCGCAGAAGATCCGCATTCGCAAGGGCGAACAGGCCAAGCTTGTCTTTAGCCTGCAGCCGCGGAACCTGCAACCGCAGAACCTCCAACCGCAGCCTCGCCTGGCCTCGCTGGCCATCCACGGCGGCGTTCCCGAAACCACGGTTCTCGTCGATCAAACTCTCGTCGGCACCATTCAGCCCGATGGCTCGCTTTCCGTTTCAACCGTCAATCCCGGAGACCATGGCGTCGAACTGCGCAAAGACGGATTCAAGCCCCGGGAGTTCAAGAAACACTTCGTTGTGGGCGAAACCATTTCTCTCGCCGCTGCGGACGCCGCGCTGGAAGCCGCACCGGAATCCTCGCTGGGCGAATTGAAAATTACCTTTGCCCCCGCCGATGCAACGGTTGCAATCGCGAAAGGTGGGCTGCTGAAAATGGTGAGCAGTGGTGTGCCGCTCAATCTTGCCGCCGGTACCTACACGCTTACTGCGCGAACCGCCGAAAAGTTCACGCGCACGTCCACGCTCGAAGTGGTAGCTGGTCAATCCAAGGCTTTGGATTTGACTCTCGCGCCGAGCGGGATGTCGAAGTGGGATGATCCTGCCGCTTGGAAGCATGAGGGAGATTCTTTCACTCGCAAAGGCGGGGACTTCGTCCTATACGGGGTCGTTCCCTCGGGCACATTTGTCTTCTCCGCGATGGTCACGAAGGGTCACCTCTTGCAATGGGTGCTCAACTACAGCGACCCCAAGAACTACGTCCTCTTCCAAATGGACGACAATAACTTCTACCGAACCGTCATTCGCAACGGGGAGAAAACGGACGAGATCATAGTTCCCGATAAAGGCGACAAGAAAAGCTTCCGCACGCTTCAAATCCGCGTAAGCCCCACGGAGCTTGTCCACCAGATCAAGCACGGTGACCATTGGACCGTCCTGGATCGCTGGACGCAGCCTGGCACCAATCTCAGCCTGGGCAAGTTTGGCTTCTACATACCTGGCAACGACCAAGTGGCGCTCTCCAGCTTCGCCCACTACGTTGACCTGAACATCCGCTAGCAGCATAGGCCGCGCGAAACGGCTACTGGCTTGACTGCAGTTGCGAGGTTAGGCGGTTGATGGCGGAAACGTCGAAGAAGGCGGATAGGTCGGCGTGGCCGGCCAGGGTGTCGCGCTGCTTGCCTTCCACCAGGATTTTCACTTTGAGAATGCCGGGGATGTTGGCGGAGAGGGTCTGGATCATCGACGCGACGGTGAGTTCTTCGGTGAGCACGCCGGAGCGATGACCGTCGGCGAAGGCGGCGTTGAGGTCGATGACGGCGAGGCCGGGATCGACCAGGTAGACGCTGCGGATGTCGGAGCCGGGCGGCAACGGGTGAGGCGAGGACTTGTCGAGGTAGAGAGCGATGAGGGAGCGGAGCAATTCTTCGGCACGCTGTTGGCGAACCGAAGGCAGTGGAATCTGAGCGGTCTGGGCGTGGAGCACGCCGTCATCGTCATAAGCGACATACAGGGTTACTTGCTCGGTGGGTCCGGCGACGGGAGCTACGACGGGACGGGTGTCGACGGAGGCGGCAGGTTCGGCGGCGGCGCGTCCGCGCATGCGCCACGCATAGAGGCTCATGCCCAACACGGCCAGCACGAGCACCGAAACCGCAATGTAGAGATGGCGTGGAATCATGAGGGAATTTAGCAATTGGGAAATTGAGTAATTTTGTAATTCATGAAGCCCAAGGATTCTAAATTACCCAATTACTAAATTACCAAATTGTTAAATTCCCTTATGGGGCGGCTCCGAGTTGGGCGCGAATGGCGACGATTCCGTTGGCGACGGCGGTGGTTATGAGTTGCTGGTAGTCAGGCGAGGTGAGTTGCGAGAGATCGGAGGCGGACGGAGCCACCTCGACGGCGATGGCCGCGGTGACAATGTTATTCAGGGGGCGGAGTGGCGCGGTGAGAGTGCGGACGGCGATCTGCTGCTTTCTCAATTCCGTGGCTACACTGGCGGCTACGGCTTGACTTAGAGTGATGGAGGATTGCTGAGCGGTAGTCCAGGAGCGGAATGGGCCGCGGTCGTCCTCGCTCGTGTAGGGAAGGAGCGCGGTGTAAAGGCGAACGCCGTGGCCGTTAGAGGCGGCATGCAGGGCGACGTAGACGGCGGCGTGAGTGGTGTTGGTGAAAAAGGCGCGCTCGTCGAGGGAGAGGTTCGCGTCGGAATCGCGGAGGACGAGGGTGGAGATGCCGCGATTCTCAAGTTCCTGGCGCAGACGGCGAGCGAAGGCGACGGTGACGTCTTTCTCGGCGAGCGTGTTGCTGAGAGCTTCGCCACGGTCGTTGCCGCCGTGGCTGGCGTCGACTATAGCGAAATAACGGCGCGGGATGGAAGCCGACTGATTGGCTGCCGGCTCTTGGGGGGCAGGATTACTGGGCGCTGGAACGGCGGTTGCTGAGGTTTGAGACTTTGCGGGAGAAAGAGTGATGGTGCGGCCGTCATTACTAAAGCTGGCCATGAGTGGGACGGTGCCGCTGACGGTGATCTGGGCGGTGCCATTGCTTTCGGAATAAGTGGCGGAAGGAATGGTCTTGCTGCCGAAAGTGAGAGTCGGAGACGCTGGCGAGGTCAGCGGCTCGCGGCTGAAGGTCAAGCGCAGGTGGCCGGGTTCGGTAGCGACGGAGGGATTGACCGGCGAGGTGAAGTGAAAGATGAGCTGCGAAGGATCGTCCAGGGCCACCGAAGCGGTGAAGTGGGTGGCGATGCTGCCGATGAAAAGACGTCCGGACTCTTCGTGCAGCGTTGCGGGGCCACCCAGGAAGCGAGGCAGCAGGGAACCGAGGGAAGCAAGCGGAACCAGGCCGCGTCCGTTCTCGATGAGGAACTTTGCGGAGAGGTCGGCGTCGCGTCCCTGGATGCGGGCGTGGTTCTTGCCGACGGTGAAGTCTCCGAGAATGTTGTTGTAGTGGATGCGCCAGCGCGGAGGATCGGATTTTGCACTAACCGTGCCGAGGGGATCGAGTAGTTCCAACAGGCCGACGTAATCATGGCCCTGGCGCTGCACGATGGGCAGAGAATAGTTGGCAGCGGTGGAGTAGATGGAGAGATGCTTCTCGGGGGGTGTGGCGGAAACGAGCAAGACGGCGAAAGAGAAGAGGATGCACAGGGATAAGAACTCCAAGCCGTTTGGAGCCCGGCGGCGGACCGCCGGGCTGAGCCCGGCCAGACAGCCGAGGGCGGCTGTCTCCACACGAGCAAAGGCTTCTCTAATCGAGGGCATAGACCGTCAGTCCGGTGAGGAGCTTGGGGTAGAAGTCGGTGGACTTCTGGGGCATGACTTCGCCGGCGAAGGCAATGTCGCGGACCTGCGACATGCGGCAGGGATTCATTAAGAAAGCAATATTGGCGCGCGGGCCGCTTGCGCCGCGTACTAACGACAAGGCCTCCGCGGCGTCCCGGACGTAGGAGATGTTCTGCTGATTACGGATGGATTCTTCGGAGAGGTTCAATACCTTTTCCAGTAAACACTTGTGCAGTTGCACGACGTCGAGGGCCTGCTGGCGAAGGGATAGGCCGGCGAATATTTGCGGGGTGTTGGGATTGGGGTGGTGCAACAAGAAGGCGCGGTTGGCAGTTACGGCGAGGATGGTGGTTCCAGCGCGTCCGGACTCGCGGAGGATGGCGGTGGCGCGGGGCGCGTCAAGGGAGGGATCTACCTCGTCAATGTCGAAATAAGTGCGGGCGGAATTGCGGAAGGCGTCTTCTGAAAAGGAGCTCAGACCGTAAACGACTCGATGCGTAGGCAGGATGCGCAGAGCGGGGCTGTTCATGTTCACGAAAGTCATCATGACGAACTCGTAGGGGGATGCGCCGGGAGAGGATTGGGCGTTGGAAGAATCGGCGGCGCGGCGTTCGTTGCGGTAGGTGAGGGCGGTTTCGTAACGGTGGTGGCCGTCGGCGATGATGAACTTCTTGTCGTTCATGGCGGTGCGGACGGAATCGATCAGAAGCGGATCGGAAACTTGCCAGACGCGATGAACGACGCCGTACTCATCTTTTATCGTGATATCCGGGACTGTAATGGCGGGATCGGCGGGAGTGGAAAGAAGAGATTCGATTGCTCCGGAATCCTCATAAAGCATGAAAATCTGGCCGAAGTGGGCGCGGGTGGCGCGCAGCAGATCGAGGCGGTCGGCTTTGGGCTTGGCCAGGGTTTGTTCGTGGCGGAAGACAACGCCAGCGGAGTAGTCTTCGATGCGTCCGAGGCCGATGAAGCCCCGGCGCTCGAGTTCGGTAGTTGAGCCGTCTTTGGCAGAATTGGGAAGAGTGAAGCGCTGAGAATATGCGTATAAGGATGGAAGGGAATCCTGGCGGAGGATGCCTTGCTGGCGCCAGTCGCGGAAGTGAGCCGCAGCGCGGGAATATACATTGTTCGCCGGATGGTCACTTTCCTCGCGGCGACCAAGAATTACGCGGACGAGGTTGTAGGGGCTGGCCGCGTAGTAGTGATCCTGCAAAGCGGGAGTGATCTTGTCGTAAGGTTGGGTGACGACCTGGGCAGGGGATACCTGCTGGGGATCGTAGCGAAAAGCGCGAAAGGGTTGAATGTCAGCCATGGAGAGCTTTGATTGTAGCAAGATGGCTGCGGGAGCTCAGTTTGGCGGTCACCGGAGAGGACTGAATTGCCCGAAATGGAGCGCCCATTCTCGCTTGTCACCAAGATTTGACAAAATAATCGCGGTCTGCTGAGCAAAGCTGTGATACTATCGCGGCCAATCGAGGTGCTTATGGCCCTCCTGGATGGGCGCCGGTTATCTCGCCCTAAGGCCCTAGTTCGGAAGTCCCTCCTGGTTCAATACTCGAACCCAGCTTGTGTATGGTTGCGTAGAATCGGCCCACGATTTTCTCTTCACGGGATGCTTCTCGCGGTGGGTCTAGCGTGTGGCTTGCCGGCGGCTGCCATGGGGCAGACGGACGTGAACGATGTCCACGTCATGGCGCGCGAAGTCCAGCCCCCCGACGCGGAGAGAGCGAAAACGGAGGAAGTTGCGACGCAGACCATCGTCTCTCCGTCCCTGAATACGCACGTGCGTCCGCTGAAGGTGTCCGCAGACTTGGTGCTGGTCCCGGTGACGATTACCGATCCGATGAACCGGCTGGTGACCGGACTGGAGAAGGAGAACTTCCAGCTGTTTGAAGGACCCGCGGCGCAAGAGATCAAGAGTTTCTCGAGTGAGGACGCGCCGGTTTCCCTGGGGGTGATCTTCGATTCCAGCCGGAGCATGAGCAGCAAGATGGATCGGGCGAAGGATGCGGTGATGGAGTTCTTCAAGACCGCCAATCCGCAAGACGAATTCTTCATGATCACTTTCTCGGACGCGCCCGAGGTGGTCAACGACTTCACCAGCTCCGTGGACGAGATTCAAGGCAAGCTGATCTACGCCGTACCGCGAAGGATGACCGCGCTCCTGGATGCGATCTACATGGGCGTCAGCAAGATGAGGCAGGCGAAGTACGCGAAGAAGGCGCTTCTGATCATCTCCGATGGGGGCGACAATCACAGCCGCTACACGGAGAACGAGATCAAGTCTCTGGTAAAGGAAGCGGACGTGATGGTGTATGCCATCGGCATTTACGACCGGTATTTTCCAACCGAGGAAGAGCGCCTGGGTCCGGAACTACTGGGGGAGATCGCGGAACTGACGGGTGGGCGGGCGTTTACGGTGGAGAACCCGAACGACCTGGCCGATGTGGCGACGAAGATCGGAGTCGAACTGCGCAACCAGTATGTGCTGGGGTATCGCCCCAGCAAGGTAGTGCGGGACGGCAAATGGCGTAAGATCAAAGTGAAGTTACTGCCGCCGAAAGGACTGCCACCACTCCGAGTGTATGCCAGGACCGGATATTACGCGCCTGAAGAATAAGTGGGCTGCGAGTGTTTTTCTTTTTCTAAGGTACGCGATCTGGGCTGGGGCTGCGGCCGCGGTGCTGACGCAGCCTTTCGCCGGGCACGCGGAGTGGAGGACTTCACAGCTCCAGTCTAACGCTGTTCAATCCAACGCTGTTCAGTCCAGCCCTGTTCAATCCAACCCTGTTCAATCCAACCCTGTCCAATCTGAATCAACCCAGCAGCAGCCGGTCCCACCGCAACCTCTTCCATCGCAGTCCCCATCGGGCGGGGGTTCAAAGCCACCTGCCAGTTCGAGTCAAGAGCAATCCCGCGACGAGAACGGAACATTTGTCATCCGCAAGGATGTGGACGAGGTCATGTTGCACGCCACGGTGGTGGACGACAGGCAGCACATTGTGACCGACCTTGAGCGAAATGCGTTCACAGTCCTGGAGGACGGAAAACCGCAGAATATTGTGTCGTTCCGGCATGAAGACATACCCGTGGCCATGGGGATCGTGATCGACAACTCCGGCTCAATGCGGGAAAAGCGGGCTAAGGTGAACCAGGCAGCGCTGAACCTGGTGCGGTCGAGCAATCCACAGGACGAAGTGTTTGTGGTGAATTTCAACGACGAATATTATCTCGACCAGGATTTCACCAACGACCTGCTGAAATTGAAAGAGGCTCTGGAGAAGATTGACGCCAAAGGTGGAACGGCGCTGTATGAAGCGGTGGTGGCTTCGGCCGATCACTTGAAGCGAAACGCCAGGCTGGAGCGGAAAGTGTTGTTCGTGGTGACCGACGGAGAAGACAATGCCAGCCGGGAAACCTTGGAGCAAGCGGTGAAGCAGTTGCAGGACGAAAACGGTCCGTCGGTGTATGCGATCGGGATCCTGGGCGATGAAGATCATCCCAAGCGAGCCAAGCGGGCGCTGGAGATCATTGCGCAACGGACCGGGGGGCTGGCGTTTTTCCCGAAGACTCTTGATGAGGTGGATGAGATAAGCCGGCAAGTGGCGCACGACATCCGGAATCAGTACACGATCGGCTACAAGCCGACGAATCCGCGGGCGAGCGGCGGCTTCCGGACGATCCGCGTAGAGGCAAAGGCGAAAGGGCACGGCAAACTTTTGGTGCGGACAAAGAGCGGCTACTACGCGGGTTTGCAGCCGGCGGCTGGGACTAAGTAGAGAAAAACCGAACGCCTAGTCGGGTAGATAGTGCGTTCTCAATCATTGTCTCAAGTGAAACGATGGTAACGGATTGAGCCGTAATCAAGCGACCGGGCAATTGACGATTTCAAACTATCCCCTTACCCTGTAGCGTGCACCTGAAAAGCTCTGAAGCCTCCCATCTGCGCGTCACCGACGACATCACTGAACTGGTCGGCGGGACTCCCATGTTGCAATTGAAGCGGCTGCCTCCCGCTGGCTCGGCCGACATCTTCGCCAAGCTCGAATACTTGAACCCTGGTGGCAGCGTGAAGGACCGCGCCGCTATTGGGATTATCCGCAGGGCGGAGCGGGAGGGTAAGCTCGCGCCCGGCGGGACCATCGTCGAAGCCACGGCGGGGAACACGGGGATAGGGTTGGCGCTGATCGGGGTGAACCGCGGTTACAAGGTGAAGCTGTTTGTGCCGGAAAACTTCTCGGAGGAGAAAGTGATCATCATGCGGGCGCTGGGGGCGGAGGTTGCGCGCACCCCGGACGAGGAGGGGATGAAGGGAGCGATCCGGCGGGCAAAGGAGTTGGTGGCCGGCGACAGCAGCGCATTCATGGCTGGACAGTTTGAGAATCCGGCGAATCCCGATTATCACTACGAAACGACCGCAGTGGAAATGTTTGAACAGATGGGTGGGAAAGTGGATGCCGTGGTTTTGGGCTGCGGGACCTGTGGAACGTTTACCGGTGTGGCGCGATATATGAAGGAGCATGCGCCGGGAGTGAAGGCGTTCGCGGTGGAAACGCAGGGCTCGATTCTGGCGGGGGGACAACCGGGTCCGCATAAGGTGGAAGGGATCGGGGTGAGTTTCATCCCCAAGACGTTTGACGCGTCAGTGTGCGATGAAGTGATCATGGTGACGGACGAAGATGCTTTTAGAACGGTGAAACAGTTGGCGGCGCAGGAAGGCGTGCTGGCGGGGTCGAGCGGGGGCGCGGCGGTGTACGCGGCGCTGTTGGTGGCGCGGCGGTTGGGTGCGGGGAAACGCGTGGCGACGATCATTCCGGATTCGGCGGAGCGGTA
>PMXH01000196.1:0-9404 GCA_003165855.1 Acidobacteriaceae bacterium
CGTCGGCGGATGAGGGACGGTAGGAGCGGATTACGAGTGACGAGTACCAAGTACCGAGTTTATGGTCCGTTTTCCGGGGGCTGTCTAGTCCTGCCGGGCGGCCATGAGCGGCCGCCCTTTTTGCTGTAAGAAGCCGGTTAGGCGGCTCGTCCCAGGACTGGCTGGGTGCAATGCGAACAGCGNNCGGGCGTCGATGGGAATCTCGCTGAGGCATTCGGGACATTTCTTGGTGGTGGGATCGGGAGGAGTTTCGCCGCGATGCATGCGCGCGATCAAAGCGTTTACCGGAGTGACCACGAAGAAGTAAATCTCAGCGGCAACCAGGAAGAACCCGATGCAGGCATTGATGAAGTCGCCGACCGGAAAAGCTGTGCCGCGAATGGAGAATCCGAGATTAGAAAAATCCGGCTTGCCGACGAGTGCGGCGATAAGCGGGGTGAGCAAATCTTTGGTGAGCGCGGTGACCACTCCGCCGAAGGCCGCGCCGATGACGACGCCGACCGCCATATCTACTACGTTGCCGCGCAGGATGAATTTCTTGAAGCCGTTAAGCATTAGGAGAGCTCCTTCGAAAACAGGGTTGCGCCAATTTATGACAGGAGGGGCGCTAGGTCAAGAGCAGCTGAAGCCCAAATTCGTTGTGACTTTACGCGGCGCCGAAGCGCCGCTCTTTCACGTGACCGCCGGCAGCCGCTTCAGATCCGCATCGGCATCACGATATAGCGATACTTGTAGTCGTCGCCTTCAGCAGGGCGGAGTTGGCCGGCGGATTGGGAATCTTTCAGTTCGAGGCGAACTTCGCTGGTGCCGGCGGCTTTGAGGAAATCGACCAGGTACTGCGCATTGAAGCCGATGGTGAGGGTTTCGCCGTCGTAGGGCGCTTCGATGGAATCCTCGGACTCGCCGGCTTCGGTGGAAGACGCGGAAAGTTTCACTTCGCCTTTTTCCAGCTTCAGGCGCACGGCACGCGAGCGCTCGTCGGCGAACTGGGCTACGCGCAGAATTGCGGAGTTCAGATCGGCGCTGTTCAACGCGATGCTCTTGCTGTTGTCCTTGGGCAGAACGGCTTCGAAGTTGGGGAACTGTCCGGTAAGCTGGCGCGAGGTGAGCAGGCGCGATCCGATGCGGAAGAAGAGAGTGGATTCGTCTTTGGCGAACTCGACGGTTTCGGCGTCGCTGGAATCGAGCAGGGATTTGAGTTCGTCCATCGCCTTCTTGGGGACGAGAGTTTTCATCTCGCCGGAAACGCCTTCAAACTTTTCTCCGCTGCGCTCGCAATGAGCGAGGCGGTGACCGTCGGTGGCGACCATGGTGATCGACTCCGGCTTCAGCAGCATCAGCGCGCCATTCAGCGTGTAGCGCGACTCTTCGCTGGAGATGGCGAAGCCGGTGCGGGCAATCAATCCGCGCAATACCTGACCAGGAATTTTCACGACTCCCGCGGTCGGAAACGCCGGCAGGCTGGGGAAATTCGACTTGGCCATGCCCACCATTTTGGTGTTGGAACGGCCGCAGCGAATGCTGACCCAATGATTCTCCAGGAGTTTGATGGTGATGTCGGCATCAGGCAGCAACTTTACGTAGTCATACAGCTTGCGGGCAGGAATGGTGCAGGAGCCTTCCTTCTTCACTTTGGCATTACAGGAAGTGCGAAGGCTGAGATCGAGGTCGGTCGCGGTGAGCGACAGNNGCGGTTAACTCTCGCAGCAACTCGACTTTGCTAACCGTGATCTCCATGGTTCCTACTGCAACAGCCGCTTCCACCGGCATAGACTCCGTCCCCCGTGTAGCGCGCTACTTTTATTACTTCCCTTATATCAAATACAAAACCTATAAAACCAGCAGTAACAGTAGGCGAGGCGGAGAAGTGGAAAACTTTGCCAACCGGCCTATTGTCATTACTTTGGGGACCAGCCCTTCGTGTGAGAAATCGGTCCCGAACTTGGCGGAGACCCTACGAGAAGATTTCCGCTACTCTGGTTTTGCCTGAGCCTTGCACAGTTTCCACATCTCCTGCACAGACCTGGAAAAGGAAGACTGCGACATCTGGTGCAAAAAGCCAAAACAACGCTATTTATCCGCCTAATTGCTCGGTCAGCTTATTGAGCAACCTGTTCAAATCCTTGTCGTTCTTGCGGACCTCTTCAATCTTCTCCACGGAGTGCAGAACGGTGGTGTGATGTTTTCCGCCGAACTGGCGTCCAATTTCCGGAAGAGACGCTTCTGTCATGTGCTTGGCCAGATACATCGCAATCTGGCGAGGATAAACGATGGCGCGGGAATTATCCTTGGCCTTGATCTCGACCAGGCGCAGACCGAACTGCTCGGCAACCATCTTCTGGATGGATTCGATGGTGACCTTGCGGGCTTGCGAATCGATGAAATTCTTCAGCACCTGCTGCGCATAAGGCAGAGTGATCTCGGCACCGATCAGGGAGGAATGCGCCACCAAACGGATGAGAGCACCTTCCAACTCGCGAACGTTGGAACGGATATTTTGCGCGACGTAGAGGGCCACGTCGGTGGGAAGGGTGACTTTCTCCTGTTCGGCCTTCTTTTGAAGAATGGCAACTTTAGTTTCGAGGTCGGGGGGCTGAATATCGGCAATCAAGCCCCACTCGAAGCGGCTGCGCAGACGGTCTTCGATCTCGGCGAGTTCCTTGGGAGAACGGTCGCTGGCGATTACGATCTGCCGCATCGTGTCGTGCAGCGCGTTGAACGTGTGGAAGAACTCTTCCTGGGTCCGCTCTTTGCCGGCGAGGAACTGGATGTCGTCGACGAGGAGAACGTCGACGGTCCGGAACTTGTCGCGGAACGAAGTCATCTTGTCATAGCGCAGCGAGTTGATCATGTCGTTGGTGAACTTCTCGCTGGAGACGTAGCAGATGGCGGCCTGGGGCTGGCGGCGCTTGACCTCGTGGCCGATGGCCTGCATCAGGTGAGTCTTGCCCATGCCCACGCCGCCGTAGAGGAAGAGCGGGTTGTAGGCTTTGGAAGGACGCTCGGCGACGGCCTGGCATGCCGCGTGGGCGAACTGGTTGCCGGAGCCGATGACGAAGGCGTCAAAGGTATAACGCGGGTTCAGTTGAGCGGCGCCATCCCAATCGAAACGGGCCTGCGCCGGAGCAGTCGCAACCGGAACCGCGGAAAGGCCGCCGTTGTGACGCACCGCGGTGGCAGCGGGATCGTCCTCAGGCGTAACGAACTTGACGTCGTTGAACTCGAGGCCCAGGTTGTCGATGGCTTCCTGGATGAGATCGGCGTACTTGTCGCCGGCGTGGCGGAACTCGACGGTGGGCACGCGCACGAATAATATTCCGCCGCTGGAGTGGCTGTACCGCGTGGGCTTCAGCCAAGTGTCATAGGAGTGCCGGTTGATCTTTTTTTCCAGCGCATCGAGAATGCGCGTCCACGGATTGGGAGAAAGGGTTGTGCTCGGAACTGACATAGTATGAAATACCCGCCGCGGCGTCCCGGCGGCTGGCTGAGGGCGCCTGTTAAGAAACAACTTCTACCTACGTGCTGGTGGAACTCTTAGTGTACTGCGGAATGCGCCTCTTGTATCGGGCGCGGTTGCGAAAGTGAATGAGAATTTCAAAGCCGACCGTTGGGCATCGTAGCACAAAACTTTTTTCTCGTACGGAAAAGTTCGCGCAGAAATTTTCTGCAAACAATATTCGGAACCCGAAGGAGTGCGCCTGTCAAGTGTCGAGGATGTAACTGCAACGCACGCGGTGCAATCCGCGATGAGAGATTTCGTGTTCAGGAAACTGTTCAGGAAACTAAGGAGTGGCCGTGGCATTGACCATGACGGACGCGCAGTCACATAAACACGGAAGTCCTGGAGGGTACCCCTTTGCCCTTACGGCACTTGGTCATTTATACTCAACGTTTGCCCTAACACTGTCTAACGGAACCAGGAGTAGTTATTTTTCATGCCCAAGCGTACATTCCAACCCAACCGGCGCAGGCGAAGCAAGAAGCACGGCTTTCGCACGCGCATGAAAACCCAGGGCGGCCAGAAGGTTATTTCCCGGCGCCGCGCCAAGGGACGGAAGCGGGTTTCCGTGAAACCCGGATTCCGCGAATAGTTTTTTCCGGTGCCGCTTACTTCCACAGTCGAGACGCTGAGCTGCTTGCCGCGGCAAGCAGGCATCCTGGCTGTTGCCGCGCTCGGAACGCGACCGGACTCCGCGATGCCGCCAAAGAGACTGCGATTTCCGCGCACGGCACGGCTTTTGCGCCATGCGGATTTCGAACGCGTCTACAAACAAGGACGGCGGCACTTTTCCGCGTCCATGACGGTGTTCTACTGGCCGCGCGTGGAGACGNNGAGACGCGGGAAGGAACGCGGACAAAGGCCCTGAGCTCGCCGAAGGGCATGCCTGCGCCGCAAGGGCTGCGCATCGGGTTTACGGTGAGCCGCGCACTGGGCGGCGCCGTGCAACGCAACCGCATGAAGCGGCGTTTGCGCGAGGCGGTGCGGATGACGCGTCCCGTGGCTGGAGTTGCCGCGGATGTGGTGATCAATCCGAAGAAGTCGCTGCTGGCCGCCGACTTCGCCGATGTGCTGAACGAAGTAAGACGGGCCTTCGGGGTGATCGAGCAGAAGCTGTCGCAGGCGCCGCCAGGGGCGTCGGCGGAAGCATCTTCAAACAGAAAGACCAGAAGCTGAAAGCCTATATCCGCTCTTGAACCAATTCGCCAAATTCGTCATGCTGCAACTACTACGGGCGTATAAGTGGGCGATCTCGCCGCTATTTCCACCGGCCTGCCGCTACGTGCCGACCTGCTCCGAATATGCCACGGAGGCAGTGGAGCGCTACGGCGCGGCGCGCGGGGGATGGATGGCGTTAGGTCGAGTGTTGCGATGTCATCCCTTGGCGCGGGGCGGCTACGATCCGGTGGCACGGACGGCGATGGAAACGCGATCTGTCGAGAAGTGTGCCACGGTGAGCGCGCCAAGAATTTGAGACGGTAATCAAACTTTGCCCGAATTCAAAAATCCTCAACAGGAACCCGGCGCTGAAAAGCGCCTCCTGCTCGTTTTTGTTCTGACATTCGTCGTGCTCATGGTGTTCCAGCCGCTGCTGAAGAAATTTATGCCGCAGCCGCCGGTGCCGCCTGCGCAGAAGCAGACGGTGGCGGAGCAAACGGCCGCAGCCCCGCCAGCCCCGGACGCAGCAGCACCGGCACCGGCTCCGGCTGCAAAGGCTCGCTCCATCACGGCGAGCAAGCAAGCCTCGGCGGAAACTGAAACCGTTATCGAGAACGATCTCTACCGCATCACTTTCACCAACCGGGGCGCCCAGGTGAAATCCTGGATTCTGAAGAAGTTCGATAACGAAGCGCAGAACGGACGGCTGGATCTGGTGAACCCGGCGGCGGCGCAGAAGTTTGGTTATCCGCTCTCGCTGTGGACTTACGACGAGACTCTGCGGAACAGGTTGAGCTCGGCGCTTTACGTGGCTTCGAATGAAGGCCAGCTCACGGCTCCGGCTGAGATTACATTCGAGTATGCCGACCAGGATCTCGTGGTCCGCAAGACTTTTCGTTTCGACCCCACGTACGTCGTGAACGTCGAAACCTCAGTGGTCTATAAAGGAGCCGAAATCTTCGCTGCGCCGGCATGGCCCGCGGGATTCGGCGACCAGGCTACGGCCGCTGCCTACGCTGCCGCTCACATCGACTACCACAACGACGCTTCCACGGAACGCAGCGGCTATGTCTTCTTCCCCAGCTATGTCTCCCGTCTCGCGATCAAGAGCATCAGCAGTGGGAACACTCTAAAAGGTCCCTTCGAATGGGCGGGTACGGGCGATCAATATTTCACCGCCATTTTTATCCCCGACGATCCCAGCGCCGCTGCCATGGTCACGCTACGAAATGCCATGGAGATTCCGCAGAAGGCTGGCTTCAGTCCCGTGGGAGCGAGTTCGAAAGACACCGCCAACGTCGAGCTGTTGGGCGCCGCTATCGGCAATCTTCGCGGCCGCACCACGGAGCGCCTCTACGTTGGCCCGAAGGAATTGGCCGTGCTCGATGCGGTCCCGGTTCCCACGATCAAGAACGACAACCGCGATCTGCGCGGCATCGTGGACTTTGGATGGTGGGGCATTCTGGCGCGCCCGCTCTTCCTCTGGCTGAAGTGGACTTACAACCACATCGTTCCCAACTGGGGATGGGCCATCGTGATTCAAACCTTGATCATCACGATCGCGCTGCTACCGCTGCGGATTACGCAGATGAAGTCGATGCTGAAGATGCAGCGCGTCGCGCCGCAGATTAAATCCATCCAGGAGAAGTACAAGAAGTACACGCTCCGCGATCCGCGCAAGGCGGCGATGAACGAGGAGATCAGTGCGCTGTATAAGAAAGAAGGAGTGAATCCAGCGGGCGGCTGTCTGCCCCTGCTCATTCAGTTCCCGTTCCTGATCGCCTACTACCGCATGCTCGGCGTGGCCTTGGAGCTGCGCCATGCGCACTGGCTGTGGATTACTGATTTGTCCTCTGCCGACTGGGTGCTGCCGATTTTGATGGTGGTAAGCATGGTGGTGATGCAGCGCATGACGCCGCAGGCCGGCATGGATCCCGCGCAGCAAAAAATGATGACTGTGATGATGCCGCTGATGATGGGCTTCATCTTCTTCCGGTTAGCGGCGGGATTGAACCTGTATTACACCGAGAGCAACCTGATTTCGATCGCGCAGCAGGCCGTCATGAACCGCACCAAGCTGGGGCGCGAGATGCGCGAGATGATGGAGAAACGGGCGCGGAAGAAAGAGAAGTGAACTAGCAATTAGCCGTTAGCAATTGGCTTCAAACGCGCAAGAGCCGCCATTGTTGCGATAAGATTTGTCTTCAGCGGAAAAGGTTTACCCCGTGAACCTCCGTGTCCTCTGTGGTTAAAGGTTTTAGGGCTAATTGCTTATTGCTAAGAGCTTTCTATGGACAAACTCGCTGCCGCCAACCGCATCAACGAATTCCTGCAGGCCGTGGTTACTCACGGCGGTCTTCACCTCAAGTACCGTATCGTCGTCGATCCTCCGGCGCTGAGCGACTGGGAAACTCCGGAGATCTTTGTGGATTTCTCCGGTCCGGATTCCGCGCTCCTGCTCGACCGCGGCGGCGAGCTCTTGCGCGCCCTGGAATTGCTGGCCTTTGAAATTTTGCGGCTGCCCTCGGGCGAGCACGAGAAGATTGCTTTCGACTGCAGGAACCAGCGCTCGCTGCGACTGCAGGAACTGCGCATGGCGGCGAGCGTAGCCGCCGAAAAGGTCCGGCAGACGGGTGCGCCCTTCCACTTTGCGCCGATGTCGTCGAGAGAACGGCGCATGGTCCACCTGGCGCTGCGGGATGAAGCCGACCTGAGGACCGAGAGCGATGGCGAAGGCCGCGACCGGTGTGTGGTGCTCTATCCGGCGGACTACAAATCCGCAGGCGGAAAGCCTGCGCGACGCACGCTGCCCTAACTTGGCGAGACTATGCGGTCCCGGCTACCGCAGAGCTCCTGTAACATTAGTGGAATGCATTTCCGCCTCTATGTTGTTCCTCTCGTTAACATAGCAGCGCTGCTGCTCGTCCCGGCAAGCCCCGCGCAGCAACCTTCGCAGGGGCACTCGAGTTCCTCCAAGACGTCGTCTTCTTCCGCACAGCATGTCAGGAAACCCGCGTCCGGGGCGGACTCCCCGCTTGATGCGGGATCGGTAAGCGATGGTGTGTACCGCAATCAGGGTTTCGGGTTCACTTGCAAAATCCCGGCAGCGTGGGTGTTGCGCACCGAGGAGATGAACGCACAAGAAGAAGAGGATGCAAAGCCGGATGGAAGCACGCCGGCAGCAGATGCGGGCAAGGCTGGGCGCGTGCTGCTGGCGGCATTTTCGCGTCCTCCGGAGGCGAGGGCGGAGGATGTGAATTCGTCGATTCTCATTGCGGCGGAAAGCGCGGCAGCGTATCCGGGATTGAAAGATGCGGCGCAATATTTCGGACCGGTGACGGAGGTCGCAAAGGCGCAGGGGTTCGTGGTCGAGGAAGAGCCGTATGAGCTCGCGATAGGCGCCAGGACGCTGGTGCGGGGAGATTTTCAGAAGAACGTTGGGACGCGGGTGATGCGGCAATCAACGCTGGCCGTGCTGGCGCGCGGGTACGTGGTGTCCTTCACGTTTATTGGCGGGACGGAGGACGAAGTCGAGGAGCTGATTGAAGGATTGAGTTTCGGAGCGAGAGTGAAACCGCACTCCGCCACGAACATCAAGTGACTCAAGGAAGGAATTTATTTCGCTACATGAGACTTATTTTGCCTGAGGGCTCGTTCAAGGCTTATTTATTCGACTGCGACGGCACGATCGCCGATTCCATGCCGCTGCACTACCGGGCTTGGAAGCAGGCGCTCGAAGAATGGAATTGCGAATTTGATGAAGAGCTTTTCTATGCGTGGGGAGGCATGCCAGTAGCCGAGATCATCGCGACATTGAACCACAGGCATGGATTGAGTATGCCGGTGGAGGCCGTGGCACATCGGAAGGAAAAGCTCTATTTCCAGTTGCTGCCGGAGCTTAAGCCCGTCCCCGATGTCTTGGAGCATATCGAGGCCAAGCCCCGCGGGATTCCATTTGCGGTGGTGTCGGGAAGCACAAGGGAGTCGGTAACGGCATCGCTGGTTTCGCTGAACCTGCTCGATCGATTCGACGCGATGGTCTGTGCTGGGGACTATGAAAAGAGCAAGCCCGACCCGGAAGCCTTTCTGCTGGCTGCGGCCCGGCTTGGAGTGGCGCCGGAAGACTGCCTGGTATTCGAGGACACGGAGATGGGCATTCAGGCAGCGCAGGCCGCGGGGATGGCGTCGGTGAAAGTTCCTCCGCCGTGGGAGAGGGCATAAATCAGTCTAAGGGTTCGGGCTCGAGGGCGATGTTGGTTTCGCCGGCGGCTTTTTTCTGCGCGTATTTTTTCATCCAGGCTTCCCAACTCTTACCGGCGGCGGTGTCGCGTCCGGTGAAGGCCAGAGCGGCGATGTCGGCATACGAGATTGAGATTTTTTCGTTGGCGCTCCTTGGGAAGAGGCGGACGACCGAATCTTTCAGAGTGGCATCGGTACGGCGGTCGAAGAGATAGCCTTCGATCTTGGTGCCGTCTTTGCGGGTGATGGTGACGTCGCCGCGNNCTTCGCTCAGGGCAGGCTCCGGTTCACAGAGAAGCTGTGATTACGCCCTGGTTTCGTGCAACGACTCTGTTGTCGTCGCGATCTGAACCAGCGGATGCACCGGAGCTTGGGGCTCGTCCAGCAAACGCAGCGCTTCCTTATCCCGATAGCTCGAGAACAACGTGGCCTTCACCGTGGCCAGGAATCCGCCTAGCGAGCTGAAGGTCGCATTCACCGCGGAGGCTTCGTACCCGCTGTGCACCAT
>PMXH01000196.1:9412-11594 GCA_003165855.1 Acidobacteriaceae bacterium
GTTCGACAGGATGGCGCGGAACATGCGCCGGGTGCGGGCACGGCCGAGAAAGTGTTTCTGGTCAGGCGCCTTGTCGTAGGAGTAGCCGGGCGAGAGCATCATGCCTTCGAGGCCGAGCTCCATCATGTCGTCGAAAAAGGCGCGAACGGATTTTGGATCGGCGCCGTCGAACAGCGTGGTGTTCGTAGTCACGCGGAAGCCGCGGCTGAGCGCCTCTTTGATCGCATCGACCGCGATGTCGTATCCGCCCTCGCGGCAGACCGCCAGGTCATGCTCTTCGCGCTGGCCGTCGAGGTGCACGCTGAAAGTCAAATACTTGCTGGGCTTAAAGAGATGCAGCTTTTCCTTCAGCAGCAGGGCGTTGGTGCACAGATAGATATATTTTTTGCGCGCGACCAGGCCTTCGATAATCTCGCCAATTTGCGGGTGCATGAGCGGCTCACCGCCGGGGATGGAGACCATGGGGGCGCCGCATTCGTCGACGGCGCGGAAACATTCTTCAGGAGAGAGATCTTTCTTGAGGATGTGGGCGGGATATTGAATCTTGCCGCATCCAGCGCAGGCCAGGTTGCAGCGGAACAGGGGCTCGAGCATGAGCACGAGCGGGTACTGCTTGCGGCCGGCAAGCTTCTGGCGCAGGACGTAGGACGAAACCGTCCACATCTGTGATACGGGAACTGGCATTCTTGGGTTGGTAACTCCTGTGCTTGTATCTTATCAGGGTCGAGTTGTTAGATGGCGGCGAAGCGATTCGAGGTGCCAGAAAGTAAACCTTGGCTTACGAGTTTCTTAAAGGTCTTTCTCCGGGTTCAAACAGACCACAGAATGGCTTCGGAATCGACTCAAAATGGGAGGTTTACTGGGCCGATTCGGGCTGCTGCGAGGGTCGAAAAGTAGGCGCTTCCATGGTATAATTTCGATAGTCGACAAGCGAGCCTAAGTATAAGACATTTCAATAACTTGAAGTCAATTTGCAGGCGTCGTGCGGACCTGGGTTGAGGCAGATTTTCAAAGTCAATTGTTCAGGCGCACTGGGCCCGTTTCTTAGAGAAAGTCGGGGCATTCTCCCGCGGAGCGGAATGGCCACCAAAGAGATCAACACTCCCATCGTCGAAACCAAAACAAAAAACGGAATTGTGACGCCGATTACCACCGGAAACGGCGGAGGCAACAGCGACTACAACGCCGACTCGATCAAAGTGCTCGGCGGTATGGAAGCGGTGCGCAAGCGTCCGGCGATGTACATCGGATCGACCGGCGATCTTGGCCTGCACCACTTGGTGTATGAAGTCGTCGACAACTCAGTCGACGAGGCCTTGGCCGGGTTCGCGACCAAGATCGAAGTCACGATTCACATCGACAACAGTGTCACCGTTGTGGACGATGGGCGCGGGATTCCCGTTGACGACATGGACATTGATGGGGAAAAAGTTTCGGCGGCGCAGGTGGTAATGACCACACTGCATGCCGGAGGGAAGTTCGATTCGTCGACATACAAGGTTTCTGGCGGATTGCACGGCGTCGGCGTTTCGTGCGTGAACGCGCTCAGCGAGGAACTGGAGTTGGAAATCTGGCGCGATGGCGCGACCTGGGAGCAGACTTACTCGAAAGGTGAACCCACCAGCAAGATGAAGAAGGTGGGCGCAGCCAAGCGGCGCGGGACGAAGGTCCACTTCCTGCCCGATCGAACCATTTTTACGGGGACAGTGGAATACAACTACGACACGCTGGCGCAACGGCTGCGCGAACTTGCGTTCCTGAACAAGGGACTGCTCATCACTCTCACCGACGAACGCACGACTGACGCGAAGAGCGGCGAGGCCAAGCACACCGAGTTCAAATACAACGGCGGCATCGCGGAGTTCATCAAGCATTTGAACCGCGGCAAGCAGGTGCTGCACGACAAACCGATTTACATGGAAGCGGAGCGCAACGGCGTGGCCATGGAGATTGGTCTGCAATACAACGATGGGTACTCGGAGTCGGTGTTCAGCTTCGCGAACAACATCAACACAGTGGACGGGGGCACGCATCTTTCGGGTTTCCGCATGGCGCTGACCCGCACGATCAATTACGCCGGGCAGCAGATGGGCTTGTTCAAGGACATAAAAGAAAACCTGACGGGCGACGATGTGCGTGAAGGCCTGGTCGCGGTGATCAGCGTGAAGCTGTCGCAGCCGCA
>PMXH01000500.1 GCA_003165855.1 Acidobacteriaceae bacterium
TCGCCGGTCCCCAAGGGCGAGGGATCTTCACCCCACGGACGAAGACCTGTCCCTTCACCCCAGCGAACGGAAATCGTTCGTTGGGGACCCCGCGTCCGCGGGGACCGGGGGCAAGCCGACCCAGAGGGTCCCCCGATGGGGCACCAGGCGAAGCCGCAGTCATGAGGGTCCAGATGTTGGCCCAAGCCTGGAGTCGGTGAATAGTCCCCTGGCAGGCAAGCGGTGAAGGCGCGGATCGCGATCGGTACCGATGTATTCTCCAAGAAAATCGAGCAGGACCTGGACTTTCGGAGTCATCCGCGCAGGGCCGGAGAAGAGTGCGCATAGGGTGATCGGCTCGGGGCTCCAATGCGGCAAGACTGCCACCAATCTGTTTCGCGAGTCAGGGTGTTTGCCCATGTAGAGCGGCAGAATGGCGATGCCAACTCCACTGAGGGCGAGATGCAGATGAACGCCGGGATCGCTGAGAACTACCTTGAAGACAATGTTGGGAGTCGCGACCTTTAAACCTCGGCTTAACTTCCAGGTTCCAGAACCGATGCACGAGTGGGCTGCCAGTTCGTCTGGAGTGACCGGATTGCCGTACTCGGTAATGTAATCCCGACTGGCGAAGAGTCCGCGCTTGGTCCCTGGAAAGGGGCGGACCCGACGCATGGAATCACGGGGCGCTCGCACCTTGAAGAACACGTCCACATCTTCNNCGCGCCATGGTGATGGGACAAGCAATCTTGATGAGGCCGTTTGGCTGTTCGCGACGGGTTTCGAGCAATTCGCTTCCATCCCGCAAGGTTCGCAGCGCTCGCCTGCAGTTCTGCAGATACTCCTTGCCGCAGTCGGTCAAGATGAGTCCTCGCGGACTTCGCAGGGCCAGCAGCACGTCGAGGTGTTTTTCAAGACGGGTCAAGGCACGGCTTACGGTTGACGTAGGAAGGTTGAGTTCCCTTGCAGCAGCGGTCAGCGTGCCTTCCCGGCCGATTGCGACAAAAGTACGGACATCGTTGAGATCGGGTATCTCCATGCGGCCTCCCTGTCACCAATAGCGTCGACAGTCATGCGGAATGCCGGAACACTCCGTTCATACGATTCTAGTTCTCTGTTGCGCAAGCGCAATACCAAGTTGCCCAAGTGGATGTTTCGTGAAGATCGATGGAAGCATCTCAAGAAGTGAGCTGAGCGCTTTGGTACAGCAATGCCGGGCCAGGATAGGAAACAGTTGAACGCAGGAGGCTAGATGAAGATTCTGGTAACAGGGGGAACAGGCAATGTTGGCGGCGCTGTGGTGACGGAGCTGCTGAAGCGTGGCACAGAGGTGCGGGTATTGGCTCGCAAACAGCCGGCAGCAGGCAAGCTGGCCGCGGGTGTGGAGGTGGCGATTGGGGATCTGCTCGATCCGGTCTCTGTGGAACAGGCCATGCAGGGGGTGGACAAGCTTTTTTTGCTGAATGCAGTTGTTACCGACGAGTTGACGCAGGCATTGATCGCGTATGGCATCGCGAAGCGGTTGGGATGGAAGCACGTGACCTACCTGTCGGTGTTCAAGGCAGACCAATTCCGGGATGTGCCACATTTTGCATCGAAGTTGGCAGTCGAGAGCGCGCTGCGCGAGTTCGGTGTTCCGTACACCATACTTCGTCCTGGCTACTACATTCAGAACGACGCGAATTTGAAGGACGCACTTATGGGGCCAGGGGTCTACCCGATGCCTGTGGGTACTGCAGGAATCGCGGTGGCGGACGTTCGCGATATAGCCGAAGCAGCTGCAATCTCACTGGCCGAAGCGGGCCACGATGGGCAGACTTACGACATCGTCGCACCTAAGATGATCAGCGGTCCGGGCAATGCGGCTCTGTGGGGCAAGTTGCTGGGAAAGGAGATCAAGTACACGGGACACAACTTCGATGAATGGGAGCAAGCGATGCGCGCGAGGATGCCGAGTTGGAGCGCCTANNTACGATCTTCGCATGATGTTCCAAGGTTACTTTGATCGCGGTTTCGAATCGACAGAAACTGAAGTCGCCCGGCTTACCAAGCTTCTGGGCCACACGCCGCGCAGCTACGAAGATTTCGCAACTCAAACAGCAGCAATTTGGAATAAGTAATCTGCCAGCCTCGGCAATTCGCAGCAAAGGGAGACAAGACATGTCTGATGCAGAATCTGAGTTCGCTCCACTTCCAGCGGACGATCTGAGCCGGAGCCTTGCACTCACCCCGGTGGATAGTCCGGCAGCCCAGCATATTGGTCTTGTAGGCGATACATATACGATCACCGTCGCCGGAAAAGACACNNACTCAGGTTCGCGCGCCGTGCGGATGATCTGCATCTGCTCGCCGGCTGGGAATGACAGGTTCTTCCAAGAGATCGGAGTCCCGGTGGCGACACGCACAACGGCTCCGCCCAGATTGGACGGGAAGCAGATGGCCGAGTTTCTGGAGAAGGTGAGGGCGATCGCCCCGAAATATCACACGGAACTTTTGGAGACAGCCTAGGACACCCAGAGGACGCAAGGGGAGGCGCCGCTGGGACCTTCGCCGGCGGCCTCTCCAGGCCTTACCGTAGATCCACGGACGACCTTGAGTACAAGCAAGTGCGTAGGCGATCACGCGTTAAGCGAGAACTGCTTCCGGCTGAATCGTCTGACATGGGAACAGCGTTCCGGACGGGCACTGCTTTGAGGTCTGTTTAACTTTCCGGCTCGAATGTGTACAGTTAATCTTTACAGTTTTCTTTACAGTTTACCTGTATATATGNNATGCGTCCGCAGTCCATGAGCGCGGTTGTTGCGCCGTTGCTGGAGTCCGGCCTGGTGATTGGCGCACCTGACCCGGGCGACGGGCGCCAAACGCTGATGTCGCTCACGCCAAAGTGCCTGAAATGGCTTCAAGCGGGCAGGGCCGCGCGCCAGGACTGGCTCGCCACCACGATCTCACAGAAACTTTCGATTCACGAGCAGCAGAAACTTCAGGCGGCGCTCGAACTGCTTAAGCGTCTTGCTGAGGATTGAGCCCGGCGGGGTCCTGCTTTTTACCCATAGAAGTCCATATCCGAGGAAGATCATGCCGGTTACTGTTCTCGATCCCAACACCGCGTTGATTGTGATTGATGTGCAGAAAGGGATCGTCAACGGAAACTTCATTGATCCCATCGGCAAAATCATTGACCGGACGCGCGCGGTGTTCTGGACGCGATGACCTATACCCGCGAGGAGACACACGAATAGAGCATTAGAGACGTTTTCCCTGGTGTGGGTGAGACAGGCACGACCCAGGAAATCATTTCGCTGCTTGATGGAAGGAGCACCAGATTATGAATTGGCTTTGGCTTGTGTCGTACTTCTTTGGGGGTGCATTTGCGGCAAACGCTGTCCCCCACTTTGTCTCCGGGACGATGGGCCGCCGCTTTCAAAGTCCCTTTGCAAAACCTCCTGGGCAAGGGCTCTCTTCAGCAACGGTCAACGTTGTCTGGGGATTCTTCAACGCAGTCGTTGGGTATCTGCTCGTTGCGCAGGTTGGAGCTTTCCATCCGCGAGCTGCAAGCCACATAGTCGCGTTGGGGCTGGGCGCGCTGCTCATCAGCATCTTTTCGGCGCG
>PMXH01000406.1 GCA_003165855.1 Acidobacteriaceae bacterium
TTGCGATGGCACACCGCGTTATCGCTGAGCGCCACATCGTAGCGGTCCGCAATCAGAATCTCTTCCCCCTGGCTCACGGTCAGAGGTACAAAGTAATAAGCCTTGCGCTTAAGTGCCGCGGCAATCTTGGTGGGGACCGCCGCGATCATGCGCTCCAGATCAAACGANNGCGACTCCCGGAGTAGAAGGTTACGTCTTCGACGGGGCAGATGGCAGCCAGATGGCCTTCTGGACCTGCCGCGAAACCGCCTCATCCGCGGCCCATATCCACGATTACGACGAATATATGCTGGTCGTGCAAGGCTGCTACACCTTGATCATCGAGGCGAAGAGGATTCCAGTGAACGCGGGAGAAGAGTACTTCATACCTCGCGGCGTATTGCACGCCGGCGAAGTCAGCGCTGGAACCAGGACAACTCACGCCTTCGGCGGCCACCGCGCGAACCGGATCGTTTAGCCGCACAAGTCGCATATTTATTCGCTCTAGCTTGCGCTCGCCTTCCACCCCATCCAATCCAGCATCCACTGCCAGGACGCCTCATGGTTCCGATTAACCGGTGGCGGCGGCAAAGGCTGGGTGGGAAAGGTCACCGGCTTGCCTCGATAGGCATCGGCAAGCTGCTTGAAGACTTTGCCCTGTTCCTTCACTCGGCCATCATTAGTCAGCAGGCCCAGGCTGTATTCCAGCGAGTTGAATTCGAACCTCCGGTCCACATCATGGCTGTCCCAATAGCTGAACCAGCTCACTCCCGCATCAATCGACGCCAGCACTGCCTTCTCCAGCCACTCCGCCTGTTGTTTTTCGTTCAGCGCTTCGATGCAGGTGTTGAACTCCTCCGCCCACACCGGCTTCCGGCGGTCCCCCGCATACGACCGGATCAGCATCGCCATGGCGGCCATCAGCTTGATGCTCGGAGGATCCATCGGGCCGCCAAACTTCAGCGACCCTGACCAGTAGGGATAGCAATGCATCACGGGCATCCGCCTCGCTGCCAGAGCCTGCGGAGAAAACGTGTTGGCCTCAAACCACGGCAGTTCATCCACTCCGTTAACGTGAACGCCCCCGGGATACACGCTCTCCATAAGCGAGAACATCTTTGCCATCCAGGCGTCGCCCACCCGCGGTTCCGTGCTCCAGCACGTGTTGATCTCATTTCCGAAGTCGAAGCCAATGATGTTGTTCTTCTTGGTCAGCACTCCCGCTAGCTGCCGGATGAAGATCTCCTGCGCCTTCCACATCGCCGCGTCAGTGTAGAAGGCCGCTCCCGCCTGGTTGAACGGAGGCAGAAAGAACCACCCGCTCAGCTGCCCGGTAAACACCGTCACCACCGCATCCAGGTTTCGCTCGCCCATGATCGTAAGCAGCTGATCCAATCGTTCCAGGTGAAGCGGGCTCACCCACCTGGGATTCGGTTGAAAATACGGCCAGATCAGCAGGATGCGCAGATGATCCGCGTCCAAAGCCGCGATTGCATCCAGGTCCCGTTTGATTGAGTCCGCATCCCATTCGTTCCAGCAAAACCACCAATTCTTCGACGGCGTATAGTTCACGCCGAAGCGGTGCCGGTCCAGATCAAGACTCCGAGGCTGAATCACAGGCGAACCAGCGACTTCCGCATGAAGGCTAAGCGGGTTTGGGATAACGGATGCTCCCGCGGCCAGCGAACTCGTGACCGCAGCGCCTACCACGCTTGAGATGAAGCGGCGTCTATTCATAACGGACCGACTATACTCGCTCCCAAAAAAGTCACAGTCATAGCCTTGACCCGTGCCCCCCTCCATCCTAAACTTCAATCCGAGGATCTCGCCGCCATGACCCTACCCCTGAAGACTTATGTCGCCGCGTTGATATTAGGCTTCGCCCTCATTCCCGCACTCCATGCTTCCAGTCCGCGCCTTCTCGCTTATTACGAGTACAGCGACAAATACAATGTTCCGCCATACGACGCCTCAACCATCCCCTACCACCAGCTCACGCACATCGTCCACTCCAATATCGCTCCGGCATCGGCGGCCGATGGCACTCTATCCATCCCGAGCGGCTTTCTTGAGCCCAACCTCATATCTCATGCCCATGCGGCAGGCGTCGAAGTGGAACTTTGCGTCAGCGGCGATTCCAACCTGTTTGTGAAGATCGATGCCGATGCCGGGCTGCGCGCCACTTTCGCCCAGAACATCGCCAGCTTCGCCATCGCCAACGGCTACGACGGTGTCGACTTCGATTACGAAGTTCCCAACGACAAAAACCAGGCCACGGATTTCACCGCGCTCATCCATGACCTCCGCGACCTTATGCCCGCCGGCCAATACCTCATCTCCGCCGCAGTTTCATCTTCTCCGGGCGGTTACGGCATCTACGATTTTGCCGGCATGACTCCTCTTCTCGATTTCTACAACGTCATGACCTACGACTTCCACGGCGCCTGGACCAATCACTCCGGCCACAACTCGCCGCTCTATCTCAGTCCTCTTGATCCCGGCCAGGAAGGCAGCCTCGATACCTCAACCAAGAACTATCTCTCGCTTTACGCCGTACCCGCCGAGCAGATCAATCTCGGCACCGCGTTCTATGGTTACGCCTTCGATCTCTATCAACTCTGGGCCTTCTGCGCCGACGATGATCTTTGCGGAAATGCGGGAGCACCCTCCGTCACCTATGTGCAGGTCGAGCAGTTTCTCGCCTCCGGAAAGTGGCCCGAATATTTCGACGACCTCGCGTCCGCCCCGTATTTGCTTAACCCTAATGCAAGCACGTACGGTTTCATCACCTACGACAACCCATCGTCCACCGCAGCCAAAGTGCACTACGCGCTGAACAAGCGCCACCTCGGTGGCGTCTTCATGTGGGAGCTTTCCCAGGACTACAACGGCCACCAGCAGCCTCTGCTGAATGCCATGCACTCCGCTTTTGTCCAGAGCTCCGCTGGGGATACCGACGCTGTTGCACCGCCGCACTGATTGAATAGTTTGTTCCAACCTGCCTTCGATTGCGGCTCTGGGGAATTGAAGAAGCCCAGTTGGTTACCTTTGTGCCTCACACATCGGAGCCATTCCAGTTTGCCTCGGTTTGCCTCACACTATTTCTGGGCCTGCAATGCGACCAATCAGCGTAAAAACAAACCGGCGTCGGCAAGCGCGCATGCAGGCAGTGCTGCCCGTTCGAGTGCGTGGAACCGACGACTCCGGAGTTTTGTTCGAAGGCCTGGCACATACTTTGGACCTTACCCCGACTGGCGCGAAGTTGGGCGCCATTCGCCACAAATTGAAGGTTCTGGACACGCTGGTCGTTCTTTATCGGCAACGCCGAATCGAATTCACCATAATTTGGTCGAAACTGCTGGATGGGCAGTGTGAATACCAGGTTGGATTGCAAGCCATCGCGCAACAGAGTGATCCCTGGGGGCTGAATCTGTCGAATAACGCTCACCCGCTAACAGTCGCCTCGGCAGTTTCGGGCGCAGCATGAGTCACGGAGAAATCATGAGCTATCTTCTAAGCACGCTTTGGTCAGATGACGAAGGGCAAGACATCGCGGAGTATTCCGTGATGCTGGCGGTCATTCTGGTCATTGTGGTAGGCACGGTCCGGCTGATCGGAGCGAATGCCGGCAGTGTGTTCTCGCAAGTCGGCAGCGCCATTCAGTAGCCGGAGTGTTCCATCCGCCGCCCCCTGAGGGCTACGCGGCCTTCGACCCACCTTTGAACAGTGATCGACTCTGGGTAATAACTTCCAGTAAATACATCGCGCAGTCTCGCCGAACGCTGCCATTCGCCGAAATTTCTTCGACGCTCTCAGGGCTTCGTCGAGTTGGTCATCATGAGCGCAAACAGGATTGGAAGATAGATGACCGTGGCCTGCAATACGTGACGGGCAAACATTTTGGATCGAGGGCTGTTAACAGGCAGCTTAAGAAACGCGAGACGCGCGCCGAACCAAAAAAGCGCAATCCCTAGAATCACCGCTCCCACCAGATAGATCTTTCCCGCCATANNTCCACCACCGGCAACATGCGAATTCCGCCGGCCGCATAATCTTCCCGGTAGAGCCAGGCGATGGAAAAGAAATGAGGGAACTGCCACACAAAAAGGATGGCAAACAATATCAGCGTACCCCACTCGAGATGGCCACGCGCCGCTGTCCACCCCAAAACTCCCGGCATAGCTCCAGGAAAAGCTCCCACGAAAGTGCAGATCGGCGACACCCGCTTCAGTGGCGTGTAAGCGGCCAGGTAAACAACTGACGTCAGCAGGGTCAACAGTCCGGTCAGCGGATTGGTGAAAACTGCCAGATAGATCGATCCGCCCAGGGTAGCGACCAGGCCGGCCGTGGTGGCATGAAACAAGCTCATTCGGCCTGTGGGCAGCGGGCGTTGCGCTGTCCGCCGCATCCGTCCGTCGGCCTCGTGTTCCATCACTTCATTCAGCGCCGCCGTTCCACTGGAGACAAGGCCGATCCCCAGCAAAGCGTGAAAAAGTCCCCAGGACAGCGACGAAACGCCGGCTTTCTGCGCGCCGAAGTAATAGCCGCACCACGCCGTCATAACGATGAGCGTGGTCACGCGCAACTTCATCAATTCGGCATAGTCGCGCAGCAGCGAAGTCGCTTGCCTGCGAAGTAAAGCTACTGGTTGGGTCGTTGTGCTCATGTGCGATTGGTGGTGTGGTTGTCGTAACGCTCGGCCTGTACTCTCGGGGCGCTTCAGTGCCAGATCACGTGTGTAAGCCCCAGCCTTCCGAGTCAAGCCAAAGAGGGCAGCCCCCACAAAGCCACCCATACACTCAAGGATTGCATAGGTACTCTCATGGCTTTCGAAAGTCAAGTTAAAACTCAAGACTGCCGCTGCAGCCCAGGTATCAAAGCAGCGTCATGAAAGTACCGAATTCCACTACTGACTCGCCGAAGAACCGGACCCGCTGAAAATTTCCGGTGGATCAAAAAAACTTTGATGCCACAGTGCCGCGTCCGATAGTGTACCAGCCTTCCATTGCTGAAGCACGGGGAACGTCGCCGCGATCATTCCTCCATCGGCGGAATCAAAGATCAGCACGATCCCCGCCAACTCCTGCGTCTTTTGTGCCAGCTCCGCATAACTGCTGTCCAGGACGGACTTTGCGAATTCCAGTCTCACCCTGGGACCTGCATCCTTGGCGTTCTCGTCTATTTTTTCCACGGAAACGATTTTCACTCGCTTTCCGCGAAGCGGTCCCCAGTCTCCAGGGAAAGGCGCTTGTTCTTCCCGAACCACATGGAACACCTCGGCGGCGGTAGGACCCGGAGCGGCACTCGCGGGCGTATCCGTGTCCGGAACGCTGTCGGGCATTTCCAGGTTGTTGCGCCAGATCCAACCGCGGGACAGACCTGAAATACGTACATGAACCCAATCGCGGGTGAAATCCAGCATCTCGAATTCATCGTGAGCGCTGGCCAGGAACAAAGTCTTGGCGGAAAGACTCGCCTTCTCCACCACCGGTGTCCCGGATTTTTTTATCGCTACAAGATTCTTGGGATGCGACTGGTTCTTGAGAACCTCCTCCAAGCTCTCGGCTTCAGCTCGCAGACCGGATGGGTCTTTCTCCCCAAGGTTCTTCTGCCCGGTTTGAGCCCCAGCTTTTTCTTGCTCGGCCAGACTCTGGGCCAGGGACGAGGAAAGTCCGCCGCCGGTTTCCGGAATTCTGGGCACCGGAGCGGAAATGGTGGGTTCCGCTGCCTCTGGACTCTTCAAGGGTTGCCCCGAGGCAATTCGTCCCGAAGAAGGTCGGCCCGCGCTGGCAGTGGTCGCCGAACTCGCACCAACGGCCGGCGCTTTCGCAGCGAGTTGGTCCGACAATTGATCCAGCAAATCCGCTTCGAGGCGGCCGTTCGAGGTCAACAGTTGATACCCAGAGCGTGCAGCCACCGGATCTACGTACCACGCCGTAACCTGCACGCTCACCCGCACAATGGATCCACCAGAAGGCGCAGCACTGACCTGAAACTTGGACTGATAGTAGCCGCGCTGATAATGGTCCAGGGGATGATCCGCCGAAGTAGCAAAACCATCCAGCGCTGGTAGCCGTCCTGCCGTCGGCCCCTGCATTTCCTTTAGGATTTTTTCCACTACGGCTTTCGACTGCGGGAACGTGCGCTCGTAACCGCCGCCTTGCGCGAGGCTCCATGGTACGCAGCAAGCCACCAGGACCGCCGCCGGGAGCACCAGCGAGAAAGCTTGTCGAAGCCTCGATGTTCGCCGCTTCATGGCAACTCCAACTGCTCGCGCATCATCCATCCGTGCTGTCCGTCGTGTGTCTCCACCCCATACCAGTAAGGCGTGGAAATCAGAATCAGGACTTCCGTACCCGTCGATACCAACTGCAGCGTGCTCGCGGTATGGAACGGTGCAGACTTGAGCGGAGCGCCCGGTGACTTCACCAGCCTCTCCACTTGTTTGCGCAGATCCTTAACGTGTTCTTCCAGGGTTTGCCCCGGCGGCGTTTGTGCCGACACTTCCTGCCCTGAGGACGGTGCCAGCAGAGTTTGCGAAGTCGGATCACCGGCATTCTCCTGCTGAACCGGTTGAGAGGATGAGGACGACGACGATGAAGGCAGGTTTGCCGTAGGTGCCTCACTGTTGCGCGCCGCAACTTCCCGCTTTTTCGCCAGCAACTCCTCGCGCTCTTCCGCCGCCTCCAAGTTCTGCCGCTTCATCAACTCGATCGCGTCCAGGTGTTCCCGGATGTCTTTGTACTCGTTGCTTTCGACCGAGCCGTCCGACTGGTGCACAGTGTGGCGGAAGTCTTCCTCAAAGAGCGCGTCGATGCGCAAGACTGTGTTCTTCTCACCTTGGGCCAGGACGACGTATCGCACTACAAGTGTCCCCACATCGCCGCTGTCCTTGAAGTTACGCGGGTCGATGGCTTGCTCGCGAACTTTGTAGAAGACCTTCCCGGCTTCCTTCCACTGCGGAAAGACACGCGAGCTGGTCGCGGCCTTGGCGCCTGAAACAAATTCGTCTTTGTTGTATTCCTTGGTTCCCCTGATTACGCCATTCTGCGTTACGTCCTCCACAACTTGCTCGACCTCGCTCTCCGGCAGGGAGATATTTACGATCAAGCCTTCCCCGTAAGGCAACTTGTCTTTTGTACGGCCAGCCAGAGGAAGCGCAACCGCAAAGAGCAGAAAAACGAGGAGAACCCAACTCGCTGTGCGCGCGTCGAACCAGCGATCGACAGGCCGGCAGCGCCGCAATAAGCTTACATCGGCGGTTCTTCTGTGCCCTGCCAAGAACTCCAGGCCCCTGCTTCGAAAACCCATTCCCTGATTCACCCCGTTTGCGTCCGACTTTCCAGAGTCTCGTACTGCGGACACAAAGCTGTCAACTCTGGCAACGGATTTCGCATCGAACACCCCGAAATTGAGACTCTCGGAATTGACATTGTAAAAAATTTGTCAAAACCCCTTGCACTTCGTCTTTCCATCGTAGTAGGATTCCGCTCCGGTACGGTGGTAGGACCGAAGCACTGGTTCTACATCGGGGCGGAACGAGAAAGGGGTTTCTCGTTCGTAGCCTTGTTTCTTGGTATTATCTGCGCCTTTTCGCTTTTGTGGGAATGCGGTTTCAAACAAAACAGATCTTGACTTAAGCCGAGGAGACCGGCCATGCGCGTTTCGAAGTATCCGCGTCTGAGGAAGCTAGTTCGCTCTGCGACGTCCGCATTGTTTGCGGCGCTGTTTCTCGTTCCCGTGGTCCTGACCTGCAGCCGACCCGCGAATGCCCTGCCGGCCTTCGCCCGCAAGTACGGTCTGCGCTGCTCGGCCTGCCACGAGTCCTGGCCCATGCTGAACTACTTCGGCCAGAAGTTCAAAGACAACGGCTATCAGCTCATGAACGACCGCGACGCTCCGATCTGGCAGAATCCCGGCTACTGGCCAGTCACCTTCCGCATGACTCCCATGTGGCATCGTGTGAGTACCGGCAAGGTTGATGTCGACACCTACTCAAGCGGAGGGCTCACGGGGTTATCGGCGATCCAGCGCGTCACCTCGTCTGGATTCGATCTCAGTGGGCTCGACTTCCACACCGGCGGCACGCTGGAGAAGAACTTTTCGTTCTTCTTGCTGCCGTCTTCCGATTCCACTGGCGCTTTTCACTTTGAAACCGTGATGGCTCGGCTCGACAACCTGTGGGGCAGTTCGTGGCTGAACGTGAAGCTGGGCAAGTTTGAACTCGACAATCTGCTGTCCGAAAAACGCATCCTCACCCTCACCGGCAACGGCGGCATCTATCAGCTCTACCACTTCATTCCGGTGGGCGACGGCAACATCTTCGGCCAGATGGGAGACAACCAACTCGGCGTTGAAGTCATGGGTCACTCCTGGAACGACCGCACGCGCTACTCGGCAGCACTGCTGAGCTCGAATGACGGAACGACGCAGCTCGCCTACGGCAACGCCTACACCGGATTCTTTACCTTCAGCCAAGCCTTTGATACCGGCAAGGCGGGAGTGCAACGCCTTGGCTTCTATGCCATGGCTGGCGATGCGCCGACGACTTGGATTACCCAGGGCGGCGGTGCGTCGTTATATCCCGGCGGCGCACTCGGTGGGAACGCCGCGACCGGCAACAAGTCTTTCAGCCGCGAGGGCTTCGTAGGGCAGTTTTACTTCGGGCCGCACCTCGATCTTCAGGTTGTGACTCAACATGGCGAGGATAGCGCTTGGTTTGGCCAAGGCTTCGGCGATTTGATCGACGGGGTTGCGACCGGCAACAACGTCACCGGAACGACGTTGCCCGTTGGAGCGCAAAACCCCACTTGGAACGGTGTTCTTCTCGAGCCTCACTACGTCTACAGCCCGCAGCTCATCTTCATCGGACGATACGAGACGATCAAGATGTCGCAACAGGCCAATGGCGCGGGATACCTAGGTGTCGGGCCCACGGGAATCACAGGCGCGTCCCCGTCCAACTTGGGCAACATCACCACCTACACCATCGGCTATCGTTACAACCCGTTTATGACCAGCCGGGCCGGCTTCGCCTGGCACAACGAATACAACTGGCTCCACTCAGACGGCACGGGGCCGACTCCCGGCTCCAACATCAACACCAGCGAATTGCTGCTCGGTTTCGACTTTGATTTCTAAGCGCTCGATTTCTAGAGAGGGATAGACATGCGAACAAGATTGCGGAAATGGTCGCTTTTACTCGGCGCAGCTGCGGTTTTGGCGCTCCCGCTGACTTCCTGGGCTCAGCTCACACAGTTCGACTTGGCGAAAACACTGAACGCGGAAAGCCACGTCGGAAACGTGACCGGTCACGCCAAGGATGCTGCGGCGCCTTACCGCAGATACTGCGTCGGCTGCCATGGGCCGCTGGGTGACGGCGAGGGCGAGAACGCTCCTTGGATGGACGCCCCCATGTACCAAAAGCCGCGCAACTTCCAGTTGGGCGTTTTCAAGTGCCGCTCTACACCCACCGGAACCTTGCCCGCCGACCAGGATCTTTACGACGCCATCACTCGCGGGTTCGACCGCTCGAACATGCCGCAATGGAACACCTTGACCAAACAGGAGCGCACAGACCTAGTGGCTTGGGTGAAGCACTTCTCTCCGCGCTTTGCCACAGAAAAACCGGGAGCGCCAATCCCGATTCCTCCCGAGCCGGAAGTTACTCCGGAGCGCATCAAGGCAGGACGCGAGGTTTTCGCCCGGGTACAGTGCTGGAAGTGCCACGGCGTCCAAGGTATGGCCAATGGGCCGTCGGCCTCAACCCTCACCGACGATCTCGGCCGTCCGATCGCGCCTTTCAACTTTACCGACGGCTCCCGCCCGAAGTGCGGCGACACCGATCAGGATATTTACCGGATATTCATGACCGGGTTGGACGGCACTCCTATGCCGTCGTTTGCCGACAACATCAAGCCCGAGGAGGCATGGGACTTGGTCTTCTATTTGCGAACGTTTATGTCTCAGAAGAGCAAGGAAAAAGAGTTGGCGAAACAGCTTGCTCTAAAACCGGTTGATCCGAATGCCCCTGCCGGACAACAATAGACGGCATCGCAGGCGTTAAGGTTCACCCAAGGAGAGTTTTTTATGAAGAATCCACGGAATTACGCGGTTTTAGTATCGGCGGTAGTGCTGGTCTGTTGTGGAGCCCTGATCTTGGGCCAGAAGGTCAATGCTGCCGGTGAAGGCAAGATCACTGGCACGGTCAAGCTCGACGGCGCAGCTCCTCACATGAAGGGCATCGACATGTCGAAAGACCCCTACTGCTCCAAGGCCCACGCGAGCGATCCCGCGCACCTCGAAACCTATGTAGTCGGCGCCGGCGGCGCACTGGAGAACGTGGTTCTCTCCATCGACGGCTGGAGCGGGAGCGCCCAGGTAACAACCGCAATCCCGGTATTCGATCAAAAGAATTGCATGTATTCCCCGCACGTGTTAGCCATGGACGCCGGCGAGACCTTCAAGGTGGAAACCAGCGATCAGACGGCCCACAATATCCATCCGCTGCCCAACCCCATGGTCAATGTCGGCTGGAATCAGTCTCAGCCCCCGGGAGCCCCGCCGATCGAGAAGAGCTGGAAAGCTGCGGAAGTTATTCCCGTAAAGTGCAACATCCATCCTTGGATGAACGGCTGGTTCGTCGTGGTGAAAGGGCCTTACGCAACCACCGATGCGAACGGCAAGTACACCATCGCCGGCGTGCCGCCGGGAAGCTACACGGTGACGGCGTGGCAGGAAGCCGCCGGCACCCAGACGCAAAAGGTCACAGTGGCCGCTGGTGGGTCGGCAACCGCCGATTTCACCTTCAAGGCGAAGTAGGCCNNGTGATCGCCGCCTTCCTGCTGGTAGGAACGGAGTGTCTTGCTCTGGGTGTGTTTGGTGTTAAGGCCTGGGCCAGTGTGTATCTCACTCCTCCTGCAGCGAATGCCATGCCAATCCAGGCGCAGGCGGGACAGTTTGCGTTTTACTTCCGCTATCCCGGACCGGATGGTACGTTCGGCCCGCTGCACGCCGACCAGATCAGCGAGGCCAACGCGAACTTCTTCGGTCTCGATACCACGCACGACCAGGATTCCAAAGATGACATCGTAACCGCTGAGATGGCTATTCCCGTGAACCGGGAGATCCANNATTACAACATGAAGGCATATCTCGAAGTGAAGTCCCAGGAAGACTACGACGCCTGGATCAAACAGCAGGCGGCGCTGCAGTAGCCATACGAGTAGCAGCCATAAGGGGCCTTGCGGATCGACAACGCTCATGTGGGGACAGCCGCCTCGGCTGTCCAGCAAGCGAAGCGAGCCGCCGGTGCCACGAGAGATTCGCGTTAGCAGATTCGTATCAGGGCACGGCTTCAGGCGTGCCGCAAAGGCGGCAAGAGTTTCGGGGCTTTAGCCCCTGAGGCATCTGGAAAACGATCTCGTTCGAGGTGAGCACAATGCACGATACGTCGGCACACGCAGTACCGCATGGAGCCCCGACCAGTTTTATTCGGAAACATGTCTTCAGCATCGACCACAAAGTCATTGGCAAGCAGTATTACGCGCTGGCNNACCATGCACGGCACCATCATGGTCTTCTTCGTGCTCACCACCGCCCCGTTCGCCGCATTCGGCAATTTCTTCTTGCCCATCCAGGTGGGCGCCGAAGATATGCCGTTCCCGCATTTCAACATGATGTCGTTCTGGGTCACGTTCGTGGCCTTCCTGGTTCTGGTCACATCGTTTTTCGCGGGCGATGGGCCAACCCTCGGGGGCTGGACGCAATATGCCCCGCTCAGCGCAATCGGCGCCGTCGGCGGCCCCGGTCAGGGTCTCGGCGTGGTTCTTTGGGCAGCTTCGATCGGCATTTTCTGCATCGGCCAGTTGCTCGGTTCGCTGAACTTCATCACCACCACCCTCGACATGCGCACCCGTGGCATGTCCCTGATGCGCCTCCCGCTCAGCGCTTGGGGCTGGTTCATCACCTCGGTCATGGGCTTGACCGCATTTGCGGTGCTGATGCCCGCCTGCATTCTGCTGATTCTCGATCACGTCGCCGGCACCAGCTTCTTCGTGGCTTCTAACTTGGTGATCAATGATCAAGTCTTGCCGCACTCCGGCGGATCCACTCTCCTGTGGCAGCACTTGTTCTGGTTCTTCGGACATCCCGAGGTCTACATCGCAATCATCCCCGGCATGGGCATCGTTTCCCACGTTCTCATCACCAACATGCGGAAACCAATGCTCAGCCACAGGGTGCTTATTTATTCCATGGGAGCCCTGGGTGCCCTCAGCTACATGGTCTACGGGCACCACATGTTCGTCAGCGGGATGAATCCCGTCTCTTCGCTTGCATTCTCTTTCCCCACGCTGGTCATCACCATTCCTTCCACCATCGTCGTGCTGATGTGGCTTGGCAGTCTCTACGGCTCCAAGTTGCGGATCAACTCGGCATCGCTATTCTCGCTGGGATTCATTTCGATGTTTATCAGCGGCGGCGTCAGCGGCTTCTTCCTCGCCCAGCCTTCGATTGACATCATGTTGCACGCCACCTATTTTGTGGTCGGCCACTTCCACCTGGTGATGGGCGTCGCCGCCATGTTCGGCATCTTCGCCGGAACTTACTTCTGGTTTCCCAAGATGACCGGCCGCATGATGAACGAAACTTTGGGTAAGACTCACTTCGTGCTGAGTTTCATCGGCGCCTACTGCATCTTCATGCCGTTTCACTACCTCGGAATCGCCGGCAACGTGCGCCGCTACCAGGCCTTCACCGACGATTACCTCATCCCGCTGATCCCGGTGCATAAGTTCATCACCTATTCCGCGATCTTCACCGGCCTGGTCCAGCTCATTTTCGTTTTCAACCTGATCCACAGCCGGTTTAAGGGCGCGGTTGCTCCGAACGACAATCCGTGGGAAGGCACATCCCTCGAATGGAGCACAGCCACTCCGCCGCCGCATAACAACTTCGGCGACAAAATGCCGGTGGTTTACCACGATCCGTACCAGTACAGCGTCGAGGGTGCGAGCGCCGACTACATCATGCAGACTTCGCCGGAAAAAATTAACAGTCCGGACGAAGAGAAGTAATGGCCTTGAACGGGCGCGGCTTAAGCCGCGCCGTAAAGAGATTTTAAGAAATCTGGGCTTCAGCCCTTGGGGCGTACCGATTTTTAAGGAGTATCAGCAGTATGGCAACCACGGTCCACGAACCTCCGAAGATCGATCTAGACCGCTTACCGAGTCAAGGCTCCGGCAACGGGGGCTGGCGGAATCTGGTTCCGGCTGGCGGAGACTTGCGCCGGGTCAAGGATTCCTCTCCTCCTCCTGCCAGCACCGGCATCTGGGTAGGCTTGGCGGCCATCACCATGACTTTCGCCGCCTTCACCAGTGCCCTCATCGTCCGCCAAGGTGCTGCGCCGGATTGGCGGCACTTCACCTTGCCTTCTGTGCTTTACCTGAACACTCTGGTGATCATCGCCAGCAGCATCACTCTGGAAGTGGCGCGCCGTCAGGTTGCGGCCTTCATGAGCGGCGCACAGAATACTGAGACTAAGAAAGATCAGGCCGCAAGTCCGGCGCGGTGGCTCTACATCACCCTTTTCCTGGGGCTGCTCTTCGTTGCCGGTCAGACTTTTGCCTGGCTGCAACTCCGGGCCCAGGGATTCGGACTCGCTACCAACATCAGCTACTCCTTCTTCTATGTGCTGACTGTGGCCCATGCTCTTCACGTGTTCGGGGGGCTCGGCGGCCTGGTCCGTGTAATTTCGAAACTGCACAACTCTGTACTGCGGCGAAGCACTCTGGATGCCACTTCGCGCTACTGGCATTTCATGGGTGCGCTGTGGCTGTATCTGCTTTTGCTGCTCTGGATGAAGCTTTAACTCAGTCAAAGGTAGGAGGCAACGTGAGTCAAGCAGATCTTTCAATTCACGGGCAGGTGTCGCGAACCGGCGCGACGGAGATAATGACCGCGCCCACATTCTCGGTCTCCGCCAAGAAAATGGCGATGTGGCTGTTCATCATCGCCGACTCCGCTACCTTCGCCGGTTGTCTCGTCGCCTATGGATTTACCCGCAACGCCACCCCCAACTGGCCCAGGCCTTTTCACAGCATTACCAACGTTGCGGTGATGACGTTCATCCTCCTGACCAGCAGCCTCACCATGCTTATCGGAGTCCGCTCGGCGCAGAAAGGCGATAAGGCCGGGGCTTTCCGCTGGACCTTGATCACCGCCGCATTCGGAATCCTGTTCGCCGTCCTGCACATTCGGGAGTGGATGGGAATGATCGGCGAGGGCGCGACCCTGTTCCACAATCCCTGGGGTACGCCTCTGTTCAGCTCACTGTTTTTCAGCATCACCGGCCTGCACTTACTTCACGTAACCGGCGGCGTGGTTGCGCTCATCGCCGTGGCGCTGAAGTACCAGGGCGGACGCTACGGAGCCGACGACCTCGAAGTTACCGGACTTTACTGGCACTTCGTCGATCTGGTTTGGATGTTCGTGGTCCCGCTGGTCTATCTTTTGAATCTAGCTCACTAAGCTGTAAAGAAGAGAGGCAGGAGCAAAACCCCATGACTACCGCCGAAGCGCACAAGGATAGTGGAATCGGGAAAGACCTGGTCGTCTACGTTTTTTTGCTGGTACTGGCGGCGATCCAGTTTGTTATCGCGTATCAGAACATCACCGCGGATCAGATGTTTGAGCGCATGCTTATCGTAGCCATCGTCGAGGCCGGCGTCGCGCTTCTATTCTTCATGCACTTGAACGAGAATCGAGGTCTGCGGTGGTTTGTTGTGATTTCCACCGTGGCCGTACTGCTGTTCCTGCAGTATGGATGGACTGACGCCCATCGCTTGGCAAACGGCGTACCATGGGCGAAGTAGCTTTGTTTGTCATCCTGAGCAAGCGTTCTTTGCGCGGCGAAGGATCTGGGCGAGCCGCGCTAAGGGTCGCGTTCTTTGCGACCCAATAATCGCGCGTTTGGCTCGCATCCTTACCGAAGAGAACTAACATGAAGCACTCGCGACCAATCTGGATTTTCGCTACCGCCCTCGCGGGACTAATCCTCCTGCTGGTGCCAGTCCCCGTCTTCGCCCAGAGTTGCGCGCTCTGCTATACCCAAGCCGCATCCTCCGGCGCTCGAATGATTCAGGCCCTGCGCAGCGGCATCCTCATCCTCATCGCTCCTCCCACCTTCATGAGCATCGGCCTATTCTTCGTCTGCTACCGCAAACGCAATCAGACTCGAGACACCGATGTAGCGGACGAATCGGATCGCGACTGGAAGCAGAACGAACTCTCAGACGATTCTCGATCCGAGGAGCGGTAAAAGAGTTTCGTATCAGGGCATGCCTTCAGGCATGCCGCAAGCACGCTACCGCTGATTGCGCCTTTAGGCGCTGCATCTCACTCTCGCCATTCCTTCACTTCTTGTAGACGACTCCACCCTTCATCACGAACGACACATTCTGCACCGCACTGATGTCCTGCAGCGGATCGCCGGAAACGGCGATGACGTCCGCCAGATATCCCGGCTCTAACACGCCGATCTGCCCATCCCAACCCAGCAGCTTCGCCCCGTTGAGCAGATCAGCCTGCAGCACCGCGAGAGGCGCCATGCCGAATTTCGCCATCAGCACAAATTCCCGCGCCTGCGTCCCGTGTGGAAACGGCCCAACGTCGGAGCCTACTGCCATCGGAACTCCCGCCGCGATCTGTTTGCGGAATTCCTGCTGATGCAGATCGAGCATCGCACGCTCCCGCGCCGCATGCGCCGGCGTGTCGGCGTGATCGGCAAAATACTCGAAGATGGTGAAAGTCGGCACCGCGAAAATCTGCTTCTCCCGCATCAGCCGCATCGTCTCGTCGCCAAGCTGGTTGGCATGATCGATGGAAGCAACCCCCGCTTGCGCCGCGAACAGCGTGCCCGGCTCACCCGTGGCATGCACCGCCACGCGCTTCCCTACGCGCGCCGCCTCCGCGACCGCCGCACTTAATTCAGCTTCCGTATATTGATAAATCGTGGAAAACCTGCCATCGCTGACGGTATCCGGGCCCGTCTCATAAATCTTGATGAAGTCCGCGCCTTCCTTAAACTGCTGCCGCATCACCGCGACCAATTCATCCTTATTATTCGCGTAAGTCGCGTTCGGCAGCACGCGCTGCTCCGGATTGTAGTGAATGGCGTCTTCGTGTCCGCCGAGAATGTTGATCGCATTTCCGCTGATGCGTAACCGCGGCCCCGGCACCAGACCATCGTCAATCGCGTCGCGAACCGCCGTATCGGCCGATCCCGCGCCTTCCGTCCCCATGTCGCGTTCCGCCGTGAAGCCCGCCATCAGGTCGTCCCGCGCCGCCAGCAGTGCCACGATCGTGCGCTGCGGCACAGATTCCTGTACCGTCTGCAAGTCCTCCGCGCCGGGATGCAGAAACAGGTGCACGTGCGCATCGATCAAGCCAGGCATCAGCGTGCGGTCTCCCAGATCAATCACTTCCGAACCCGCCGGACGCTTTACAGACGCTCCCACTTCCACGATTCGTTCGCCCTGCACCAACACTTCGCCCGGTCTCGTCACGCGTCCGCTCTTCACATCGAGCAGTCGCGCCGCGTGCAACACAATCGCATGCTGCGTCGCGGCCTGCGATTGCGTCTGCGCCGCGCAGGTCAGCCCCTGCACCGGCAATATCAACAATAGAGAGGATAGGAACAGGCCAAGCTTGTTCATGTTGTCAGTACGGGATGGTATCACTTCAGATTTGGAGAGGCCAGGGTTTGAAGGGAAACAACGTCCAGCCGTACAGCAGGGAGCTTATTAGCCAAAGAGGCGCTGCCGAATTACTTCGCCTTCGAAAAATCTTCCACCGCGTAAAGCTGGCCGCCGCGGTCCACAATTCCTACTCCAATCGAGTCCATATCCGAATCCAAAATGTTGGCGCGGTGATTCGCGGATTTCAAAAACTCTTCATGAATAGCCTCAACTCCCGGGCCCTGGGCCACGTTTTCCGCCAGCCATACAAAACGTGCGCCCATCTGGGTCACTCGCGAAGCCAGGCTGGGCTCCCCCGCAAACCCGTGTTCCACTGCGGCGTGTTGCGCCATCAAACCCGCGTGACGCCGCGCCGCCGCCGTCAAAGCTTCGTCCCACTTCAACTCCGGCAGTCCCTGGGCTCGGCGCGCCCGATTCACCGAAACAAACAGCTGCCGCTCCGCAACACTCGCACTGTTTTGCGCTTGCGCCGCCATCAGCGTGGAAAGCCCAACAACAATGATGGCAAACGCCGCCGCCCGGATAATGACTCGCATGTGGATCCCCTCGCAGAATCTTAACCCGAGGCCTCTCGTTTCCACTCGCGTCTCTGCCCTGCAACAGGTCACCAACGTAACCGTCGCACCGGCACTACCATGCTCACTTTGCCGGACCCTTCGGTTCTTCCGGAGGTGCCGGCGGCTTGGCAAACTTCGCGTCGTCCACCGGAACGTTCTGCTTCACCTCGCTTACCTGAATGGTGAATCGCCCACTCGGCCGCGCCAGGGTCCAGCGAAACGGAATCTTCACCCCGCCCGCTTCCCGGTAGTCGGCATAGTCAATCTGCGTCGGCATCCGCCCCAGCGCTGTCTCTCCGTATCGCACCAGCCGCACCAGCAGCCCAGACTGCTCATCAAAATAGAGTCGCAGCGGAGGCTTGCCCTCGCGCTGCCCAACGACCAGGTACGCCTCGCGGTCCCCCACCTTCTCCGTGCCTCGAACTTTCACCTCGCTGAACATTCCTTTCAGGTGCGCCGCAAAGTGAAGATCCGCGTCTATTGATGCCCCGTCGATCTCCGGCCCATGCATCTCGCGCACCGGATGCCCCGGAAGGCCCAACCACCCTTCATGCCCGTCGAAAGCCGTCACGCTGTCGCCATCGGGCGTGTGCGTGAATGACACCCTCTTGTCCGGATCCTTCGAGAAGATCTCGATCGCAACATTCCTGTCACCGAACGTGATCGTCCCCTTCATCATCCGGCTCGTAATCTTTTCGATCGCCACCGCTCCCCCCGCCGCTTGCAGATACTTGTCGATCAACTGATCCGCACCCGGTCCGCTTGCTTCTTTCGCTTCTCCGCCGTCTGGCTTCTTCGCCTCCTCCACTCCCGGCTTCGGCTCCTCCGTCATAATCGCAGGTGTCCCCACCGGATCGACGCTCCCACGGTGGCACGAATAACACGTCACTTCGCGGTGACCCTCGAAGTTCTCCTTATTAATGGCGAACATCATCTCCATCATCTTTCGCGCCGTCTGTTTCGTCTTCTTGTCGTCTTTCTCGAATGCACCCTCTACGTGGCAAAACCCGCACTCCACGCCCAACGACGCTGTAATGAACTGCATCGTCGGAATCAACTGATCCGCCGGAATCCCTTTCAGCGTCTGAATATTCTTATACTGCTCCTCCACCTTCTTCGGCCCGGCAGCGCTCGAAGCCGGCGCACCTCCACCGGACTGCGCCTGCACTCCGCTGATCTCGAGCCCACAAATCATGAAGATCGCCGCAATCCCAAGAAACAATGTCGGGACAGCCGCCCCCGGCTGTCCCATCGAGCGAAGCTCGATGGGTTTCTTTCCGTTCATTCTTTTCGCCTCAGTTTGGAGTCTGAAAAGTCTATCAAAGCTTCATCCCGCAAGAATCCGCACGGGCCGTCAAAGGTGGTTTTCCAATCGCCCGATGACCCGATCACCCAAATCGCTCAATTCTCCCCGCGCCGCACAAAAAACCGCCACTTGTCCATCCCCGCCGGCACCGCCACATCGAAAAAGCCCACCATCATTTCTTCCGACGTCTGGTCGCCCCACGTCACCGTCTTCTCGGGATCGGGATTATGCGGATTATTCTTCGAATTGTCATACCACGCCACTGCCCGCAGTCTCGTCCCGGCCTTCAACTCCCGTGGCTCTGCCAGCTTGTAACTCAACTGCCAGTGAAAGTGATAATTCACCCGCAACAGAGTTTCCACACTTCCGTCCTCATGCACAATGTCGTACTCAAACCGTTTCCCCCGCAAATGCATGTGCGGAAACAGACTCAGCAAAGTCGCGTCATTGGGCAGTGTCCCCTCCACCTCCACGCGAAAGTCCTCCGCCCCCGGCGGAATCACCAGCGCATGATTATTCAATTGCAGCGTGATCACTCTTTGCTTTGGCGAACTCTTCGCAAACACCAGTCCCACACTCGTCGCATCGCTCGTAGCCTCGCCGTTGGTCGTGTAGTGCATCTGAAACACCAAGTCTGATCCCGCTGGCACGAACTTCGCCATTCCATCCGCCCACCGGTCCGACGCACTCCCCGGCGCGTACACCAGCAGCAAATCGCTCGTAGTCTCGTGCGCCTGCCGCCGTTCCTCCGGATCGTTCAGCATCGACGCCGTAAACGGTTCGCCCACCGGCGCATGCCGCAACCACGGCGAATCCGGCGGCCGGATGTAAACCACCGCGTGGTGCACATGCGCCGCGCTCGATGGCCGCACCTCCACCATCTGCACCCATTTATCCTCGGTAAAGTGCGTGGCCGCAATCTCGTACGTATACTCCACCTCGCCTCGGGCCGGAATCTGCACCGGCTTCGGCATCTTCACCACCCGATCCGGCGGCGGAATGTTCCACCCTTCACTCCACGTCCGCGGTGCGGGCGCATCGCGCGCTTCTCCCGCCGGCGCTCCGGCTTTTTCCCAGGCTGCAATCGTTGCAATCTCGCCCGCACTCAACGATGGATCATTGGCGAAATGTCCGTACCGTGGATCGGCAAACCACGGCGGCATCATCTTCATCTCCACCGCCGCCGCCATTTTCCCCGCCCACGGCCGAGTCTGCTCATGCGTCACCAGCGGCATCGGTGCCGGCTCTCCCGCTCGGTGGCAACTCTGGCACTTATTCTGAAGTATCGGAACAATGTCCTTGTAGAAGGCAGGCGGCGAGGCGGCTTGGGAATTCTCTTCGCCTCCGGCGGAAGCAGGCCTCGGCATCTGCCACGCCGCCCCCATCATCAGGAGAAAAATTGCCAACGCGAACAACATCCCGAGTTTCTTCACGAGCGCAGAAACTCCAGTGTCAACACCCACGCTTGCCGCGCCGAACGCGGCTCATAGGCTGCCCGCTCATCGCAGAAAAATCCATGATCGGCGCTGGAGAACTCAACATTCACATAGGTCTTCTTCTGCGCGGTCAAAGCCTCCGTTACCGCTCTCCGGTGATCCGGCGTAATGTGTTTGTCCAATCCACCCCAGATAAACAATGACGGCGCCTGCAGCCGCGGTACCCGATCCAGCAACCCAGGCGCGATTCCCCCTCCATAAAACGAAACTGCCGCGTGCAGCGCAACCAAACTGTTGGCAATAAACGAAACCCGCCCTCCCATGCAAAATCCCACGCAGGAAATCTCGTTCGATCTTACCTGCGCATTCGAACCCAGCCACTCATAAGCCGAACGCAAATCCAACTCCGCAGTTTCTGCTGTCACCGCCTTGGTGTGCGGCATCACGGCGGGAAAGTCCGTATAGCTTCCCTCAAAACCCGCCGGCGCCGTGCGATGAAACAGCTCCGGAGCGATCACCACATATCCCTCCGAAGCAAACCTGTCGCTCACATTGCGAATGTGATGGTTAACGCCAAACGCTTCCTGGAACACAAGCAGCCCCGGATGCGGCCCACCTTGCTCCGGACGCGCCACATAAGCCGCCATCCGCGTTCCATCCGCAACCGCTAGTTCCACGTTTTCCTTCACGATTTCTCGACTCATACTCCTGCCCTCTATGTCGAAGATTTTCCGCTCGGCGTGAGCTCCGCGTTCGCCTTCTCAGTCTCGCACAACCGCCGCCCCGCAGCGCGCACGTTCACCCGCAAAAATGCTACAGTAAACGGTCCCTCTTATCGAATCATGTCCGCACCCAATTCCATCTTCGTTCGCGCCTGCAAGTNNCCGCTCGAAGTCATGGGCCTGCCCTTTCATTTTTCCGCCGGAGAAGGCCCCGTCATCGAGAAGCCCATCCGCACCACCGAAGACGTAGCCCAGCTCCGCACCGACCGCGCCGCTGAACTCGGCTATGTCTCCGAAGCCGTCGGCATAGTCGCGAAACATTTCGCCGGAAAGATTCCCGTCATCGGTTTCTGTGGAGCGCCTTTCACCCTCGCCAGCTATATGATCGAAGGCGGCGGTTCCCGCCACTACCTCCACGCCAAGAAGATGATGTACAACCAGCCCACTGACTGGGATGCGTTAATGCGCAAGCTGGTTGACGTCACCGCCGAGTACTCCGCCGCCCAGGTGCGCGCGGGTGCCGATGTCATCCAGATTTTCGATAGTTGGGTCGGCTGCCTCAGCGTGGAAGACTACCGCCGCTACGTTCTGCCGTACGTGAAGAACATGGTGACGCGCCTGCAGAAATCCGGCGCGCCCATCATTTATTTCGGCACCGACAGCGCCACGCTGCTTCCTGCGATGAATGAAACCGGAGCCGAAGTCATTGGCCTCGACTGGCGCATCCCTCTCGATAAAGGCTGGAGCGATCTCGAACATCGCTGCGCCGTGCAAGGCAATCTCGACCCCGTCCTGCTCTTCGCGGACTGGAAAGAACTGAAGTCTCGCGCCGAACACATTCTTCAACTCGCTGCCGGACGCCCCGGCCACATCTTCAATCTCGGCCACGGCATCCTCCCCGAAACCCCGGTCGAAAACGTGAAAAATCTGACCCGCCTGGTGCAAGAGTATTCGTTGAAGAGTTCAGCAGGCCGAAGCTCAAAGCCCGAAGCCCGAAGCCCGCACTCATGATTCGCATCGCGATCATCGGCGGCGGCATCTCCGGACTCGCCGCCGCTTTCGCCCTCGAAGAGCATCGCCGCGCCGGAACCGTCGAATACACGCTCTATGAATCTTCGCCGCACCTCGGCGGCGTGCTCCGCACCGAGCACATCCACGGCTGCATCGTCGAAGCCGGACCAGATTCCTTCATCACCGAAAAGCCCTGGGCCGCCGACCTCTGCCGCACCCTCGGCCTCGGCGACCAACTCATCGGCTCCAACGACGCCGACCGCAAGACCTACATCCTCGTCCGCGGCCGCCTGATCCCCATGCCCGACGGCCTCATGTTCCTCGTCCCGACGAAAATCCTGCCCACTGGTTTCTCGCCACTTTTTTCCTGGACCACCAAACTCCGCATGGCCCGCGAACTCCTCCATCCTCCGCGCGCCGCCGTAGCTGACGAAAGCGTCGCATCTTTAGTCGAGCGCCATTACGGCTCTGAAATGGTCGACCGCCTCGCCGATCCGCTCCTCTCCGGCGTCTACGGCGGTGAAGCCGCCAGCCTCAGCGTGCGCGCCGTCCTTCCCCGCTTCGCCGAAATGGAACGCACTCACGGCAGTCTCGGCCGCGCCATGCTCGCAGCAAAAAAGCTCGCCGCTAGAAAAAAAATGCCCCGCTCCGCCAACCGGCCGTCCCCGCCGCTTTTCACTTCGCTCAGGAAAGGCATGCAGGATCTCGTCGAAAACCTCGTCCCGCGCCTGAACCCGCCGTCCCTCGTCACCAACACGACCGTGCAATCGATTCAAGCCGAGGCCGGAGGCTGGACGGTTTCGACGTCACAAAAAAAGTCCGATCACTTCGACGCCGTGATCGTCGCCGTGCCGACTCACGCCGCAGCGCAGATACTCTCGATCACCAGCCCCGATCTTTCCGCCGAACTAGCTGCCATCGGCTACAGCTCGTCCATCACCGTCGGCCTCGGTTACGATCGCGAAGTCCGCCAGTCACTTCCTCCCGGCTTCGGATTTCTCGTCCCCCGGAGTGAAGGCAAGCGCCTGCTGGCCGCCACTTTCGTCCACAACAAATTCCCCCACCGCGCNNGCCCAATACGGCGTCGGCCACCTCGAGCGTCTCGACCGTATCGCGCGCCTGCTCCAGCAATTACCGAAACTCGCGCTCGCCGGCAACGGCTACCGCGGCATCGGCGTCCCCGACTGCGTCCGCTCCGGCCAGGACGCCGCCAAACAAGTTCTCAATCTGGATAGCTCCGGCACGACCGGGAAGGGCACGGCTTCAG
>PMXH01000517.1 GCA_003165855.1 Acidobacteriaceae bacterium
CCACCGGGGAATATAATCGGGCGGCCCAATGTGAGCCAACCACAACGGCAGGGGGAACTTGGTGAGTATGGTTAAGATCATTGTCCTTGTGGCTTTCGGCACACTGCTCTCCGGAGTGGCCACCGCTCAAAATGGCTTGTATTCGGAGAAGTGCGCTCGCTGTCACGCGGCTGATGGCAGTGGGCATACGACTGCGGCCACCAAGATGACGGTGCCAGACTTGCGGTCGAAGCAGGTGAAGCAGATGAGCGATGACGACCTCTACGCTGCCACGGCTCAGGGAAAGGGCCACAAGTCCTACCCCCATGCTTTCTTGCACACAGGACTGACGGAACAACAGATTCGCGATCTGGTCAGATACATTCGGACTCTCAGTACTAACCAGAACTGACCGGTCGGCACACCCAAGACCGAGACGATCGTCCTTTGCTCAATGAGAATCAGAGCCGGACAGGGTTTGGCTGTCACAGAAGCGCGCGAACTCATCGAACCACCGCGTAGTGAGACTCTTCAGAAATTCCGACGCGCCCCCCGGCATCTCGGGCGTCCCTACGACGTATGCATCAGCCTGAATGAGGGTTCCCTCCGTTAGCTGTTCCAGTGTGATCGTCCTTTCGGTCGCAAATCCAGCGTCTCGTGTCTGCGACAGGTAACGAATCAGCACGGGCGGGTCGCACTTCCTAATCACATATCGACCAGACACCACTATTGGGTAGTTAAGCTGACCGACGAGCGCACTTCCTTCCGCCCACGGCGCGCCGTCCCAGCGGAGACCGGAATACATGTCGGAAAACTTTGGCCAGTTCGTGATGTCAGTGAGCAAACTCCAGACCCGACTGCGTCCGAGTTTTGTGACTACCGAATAAGAGAATGCGGGCACGCGCTACCTTCGTAGGGTTATATCACGAAGCACACTCGGCAACGCAAGGCGCGCCAAATACCATCTCGAAAAACGGCGAATACGCGTCCCGCAAACGCCGCTCTAATACTTGGAGCGAGTCGCCGCGAGTTAGTTCAGATATCCGTTAGCAGCCGCAGCCCACATGTTATTCCGCGGGATCGTAGTTCAGGTTTTGCCCGAGCCATCGCTCGATCTCTGCCACGCTCATCCCCTTGCGTTTACTGTAGTCGGCGACCTGATCACGGTCGATCTTGCCGAGGCTGAAATATCGTGATTCCGGGTGGGCGAAGTAGAGTCCACTCACGCTTGAACCGGGCCACATCGCAAACGACTCGGTGATCAGCATTCCGGTGTTCGCCTGCACATCGAGCAAACGCCAAAGCGGACCCTTCTCCGTGTGATCCGGACACGCCGGATAACCCGCAGCCGGCCTGATTCCCCGGTACTTCTCCTGGATGAGATCCGCGTTGCTCAGGCCTTCATCACAACCGTAACCCCATTCATCCCGCACTCGTTTGTGCAGGCATTCGGCAAAAGCTTCTGCGAGGCGGTCGGCAATGGCCTCCGCCATGATCGCGTTGTAATCGTCGTTCTGAGACCTGAACCGATCGCATAGCTCCTTCAGGCCGATCCCGCTGGTCACGGCGAAAGCGCCGATGTGATCGGGCAGCCCGGTTTCCCTGGGCGCGATGAAGTCAGCCAGAGACCGGCACGGCTCGCCGCCTTCCTTATTCGACTGCTGACGGAGAAAGTGAAATCGCTCGAGCACCTTTTCGCGTGCGCCGTCGGTATACAGTTCGACATCGTCGCCTACGGCGCTGGCGGGAAACAAGCCATACACACCGCGCGCGGTGATCAGGTTCTTCTCGATGATGGTATCCAGGAGAGCATTGGCTTCGGCAAAGATCTGGCGCGCCTGTGCACCTTGTCCCTCATGCTCGAGAATGCGGGGATAAACGCCCTTCAAACCCCAGGTGTGAAAGAACGGTGTCCAGTCGATGAAGTCGCGCAGTGTCGCCAGCGGAAAATTATCCAGGACGCGTACACCGGTAAACGCGGGCTTGGGCAGGTCTTCGGAACGCCATTGAATCGGAGTCCGCCTCGCGCGAGCGGCCTCGATCGAGATGCCCGTTTGGCGGGGCGCGGAGTAGGCCTTGCGAAGCGCCTCGTAGTCGGCGCGATGTTGTCTCACGAACGCCGGCTTGCCCTCATCACTGAGAAGGCTGGTCGTCACCGGCACCGCCCGGCTGGCATCGAGCACGTGGACCACCGGTTCGCTGTAGTGCGGCGCAATCTTGACGGCCGTGTGCGCCCGGCTCGTCGTCGCTCCGCCGATCAGCAGCGGCAATCTGAAGCCCTGACGCTCCATCTCGCGGGCCACATGCACCATTTCATCAAGAGACGGCGTGATCAGCCCGCTGAGGCCGATCATGTCCGCCTTTTCCGTTTTCGCCCGTTCGAGGATCTTCTCGCAGGGGACCATCACCCCCATGTCGATCACTTCATAGTTATTGCAGGCGAGCACCACGCCGACAATGTTCTTGCCAATATCGTGAACGTCACCCTTGACCGTCGCGAGTACGATTTTTCCTTGCGCCTTGACCACTTGGCCAGACGCAGCCATGGCAACTTTCTCGGCCTCCATGAACGGCGTTAGGTGCGCCACTGCCTTCTTCATCACGCGGGCGGACTTGACTACCTGGGGCAAGAACATCTTCCCGGCTCCGAACAGATCTCCGACCACACTCATGCCGGCCATCAGAGGGCCTTCGATCACTAAGAGAGGGCGGCCGAGTTTGACGCGCGCCTCCTCGGCGTCGATTTCGATATATGCGTCGATCCCCTTGACCAGCGCGTGAGAAAGACGCTCCTCGACCGTGCCGTTGCGCCATTCCTCAGACTTCTTTTCATTGACCGCCTTGCCGACTCCCTTCAGCTTTTCGCCGTAATCCACCAGTCGCTCGGTCGCGTCAGGACGTCGGTTTAGCAGTACGTCCTCCACCAACTCCCTAAGCTCAGGCTCGATTTCCTCGTAGACCTCAAGCATTCCGGCATTCACGATGCCCATGTCCATGCCCGCCGTGATAGCGTGATAAAGAAATGCGGAGTGCATGGCTTCGCGCACCTTGTTGTTGCCTCGAAAGCTGAACGAGATGTTGGAGACGCCACCGCTGACCTTGGCGTGCGGCAGGTTGGCCTTGATCCAGCGCGTAGCGCGAATGAAGTCAACCGCGTAGTTGTTGTGCTCCTCCATGCCCGTGGCAACGGTGAGGATATTTGGGTCGAAAATAATGTCCTCGGGCGGAAAATCGACCTGGTCGACGAGTATTCTGTAGGCCCGCTCGCAGACGCGGATCTTGTCCTCGTATGTCGCGGCCTGACCCTGCTCGTCGAAGGCCATCACCACCACAGCCGCACCATATTTCAGAACGGTAGCGGCATTCTGGCGAAACTTGTCTTCGCCTTCCTTCAGCGATATCGAATTGACGATGCCCTTGCCCTGTAGACATTTCAGCCCCGCCTCAATGACCTCCCATTTCGAGGAGTCCACCATAAACGGCACCTTGGCGACTTCGGGCTCGCTCCCCAGCAACTGTAGAAAGCGTGTCATTGCCGTGACACCGTCGATCATGCCCTCATCCATGCAGATGTCGAGNNAGCTTGGCGAACTTGGGCGAACCGGCCACGTTGGTCCGCTCACCGATCATGATGTAGACACCGGGCTGCTGGGTGAATGGCTGTGAACCCGAGAGACGAAGAGGCTTCGTCTCCGCCTCGGGCATAGTTGTGCTAGAGGGAACGCTCACGCTTTGCTCTCGCTTTGGAGGGCGTAGGAGTCGGCCGGAGGCTGAGTCCCGTACTTGCGCGGAGGCTGGCCTTCGAGCGCCTTGGCGATCGCCGCGATGTGCTCGGGGGTGTTGCCGCAACAACCGCCGGCAATATTAATCAGTCCTCCCCGTGCGAAGTCGCCTAGATAACGGGCCATGTCTTGCGGCCCCAGATCGAAACCCGTCTCCGACAGCGGATTCGGCAAACCGGCATTCGGGTAGCACGAGATCGCCACATCCGCCTTTTCCGAGAGTTCCTCCAGGAACGGATACATCAGATCGGGACCGAGAGAGCAGTTGAGTCCCACCGACAGAGGCTTTACGTGCCGCACCGCGTTCCAGAACGCCTCAGTTGTCTGCGCCGATATCATGGTCTCGCCGCCCCGCCCCACCGCCGCTGAAATCATCACCGGCAGTTGCTTGTCGTCCTCGTCGAACACCTCACGGATGGCGACAAGGGCTGCCTTGGCGTTCAGCGAGTCGAAGATCGTCTCGACCAGTAGCAAGTCTGCGCCGCCGGCGATGAGTGCACGCACCTGCTGCGTGTAAGCCGCTTTGACCTGATCGAAGGTGACCACCCGAAAGCCCGGATCATCGGCATCGGGCGAGTTCGAAAGAGACACGGTCAGCGGCCCGATGGCCCCAGCCACAAACCGTTGACGCGAGCTTGCGGTCCCAACACGATCGGCCCATTCGCGGCACTGCCGTGCGGATTGCTCGTTGATATCCCAAGCCAGGCTGCCCAGAAACGGATCTTCGACGATCTTTTGGTAGAACGCGGGATCTTTCCGGCCGCCGCGCTCCCGCGGATCTTCGACAAAGAATTCGCTCTGGGTGATGCTGGTTGCCCCGAACGTATTCGTCTCGATGATGTCCGCCCCTGCCTCGAGAAATCGGCGATGAATATCGCCGATCATTTCCGGCTTGGTCAGCGAGAAGAGGTCACCGTTGTTCAGCAGGCTCTTCGTCGAGCCCTTGAAACGCTCCCCTCGGATATCCGTCTCCGTCATGCCGTAGGTGCGGATGGTCGTGCCCATCGCTCCATCGATGATGGCAATTCGACTCTCGAGGATCTTCTCCAAAGGATGTTGGTGGGCTCTCGTCATGTCTTTTTGATGACCTTAGGCAGCCTTCGATTCGGCCTTAACTTTGCAACATTTCCCCAAAGTACGCTTTCTTAATTATAGCGATTGGCACTACGTCCAGGCTCTGGCGGGTGTAATCACCGAAGTAATGGTGATAGCGTCAAAGGCCCGTTGGAGGCCGTTGGAGGCGTCGCGCACAGCGTAAGCAAACTGATCAGATCCTTATTCTTAGCTGGTGATCAGACATATATTTAGCACTCTGAATCTGCGCCGTGCCAGCATCAGCGGGAGAAGCTTTGAGTTGTCGCGAGGGATCCACTACCAGCCAGCTCAACGCCCCCACCAGGCACAGCGCAGCCGCCACTAGAAATGAGGTGGTCCAACCAAACCGGGCCGCGATCCAGGGGGTGAGAGAAGCCGTGAGTGCGGCGCCAATCTGGTTCCCCATATTCATGAAGCCCGATACCGAACCCGCGGACGCGCCTGCGATGTCGGCCGTCACCGACCAGAAAGAACTCTGAGACAAATACAGCGCACCTGCTCCACCCGCGAGCACAACGCTGGCCAGTCGCGCGCTTTGAACCTGGGATCCGAGAGCGATGAATATTCCCGCCGCCGAAATCGCAAATGCCGCGAGGCCACAGCGCCCGACGCGCGGTCCAAGCCGCTTGGTGAGCCGGTCGTTGATGGTTCCTCCCAAAAGGCAGCAAACTAACATGGCGAGAAATGGCAACATGGTGTAGAACGCGCTCGCCTTCAAATCCAGGCCGCGCACCTTAGCGAGATAGCGATAGAACCAACTGAAGAAGATCCANNCCGCGCCCACGCCGGCGAAGATCCAGCCATTGGCAATACCGCGTTCCGTAGTCGGAATCCAGCGTGCGACGAATTGATTGGCGGAGGGGTAGATCACGGCCTCCCCGGCGCCGAGGAGAAAACGGACCGCCACGAAGATGAGCAGCGCGCCTGCAATGTTCGCGGGGACCATCGCGGTCAGGGCGGTGAAGATTCCCCACCAGGCGACGCCTGCGGCCAGCACACGGCGCGGTCCGAAGCGATCAGCCAGTCTCCCGCCGATGGTCTGGAAGAGTGCGTACCCGACCAGCATGGCGCTGAACACTTGGCCCAGTTGTACATCGCTGAGATGATAGGCCTCGGCGATGGACCCACCTGCAATGGAAATGTTAACGCGATCGAGATAAGAGACAGCGCTGAGGATGAACAGCCAGAACACCAGAAACCAGCGGACATGGCTCGTTCTCGCACTGTTCATCGCCAGGTTTTCCTCATTTACGCCGCGTGTTCGCGCAGGAGACGAGAGAGTTGCTCGGTAACGATCTTGTCTTCGCCAGGTTGCAGCATGAACGAGTTCACGGCTAGCCGCTTTGAGTTAAGTCGCATGAATAAAGCTCTCTTGCCGCTCACTTGCCGGCGACTGCGGCGATGCAGTTGATTTCCACCAACGAGTCTCCCGGCAGTGCAGCCACGGCAACGGTTGTGCGCGCCGGGCCGCCATGGGGAAAATATGTCGAGAACACTTTATGCATTCCGTCCCAGTGTTCGATCTTCACCAAGAAAACATTCAACGTAAGAATGCTGTCCATGGTTCCTCCGCCAATTTCCACGTGCTTCTTGATCTTGTCCATGACCATGCTGGTGTGCGATTCGATCGTCCATTCCTTGGAATCGCGTGTATCGTGGGCGCCCTGCCCTGCGACGTAAATCAACCCACGGTGAACAATCACGGGCATGATGATGTCTTTCTCGCTGCCCGGTTTGCCTTCGCTATTCAACTTGCGGATTTCGCCCGCATCTTGGGCGGCGGCACTCCGAGCCAAGGCACGATTAGGCAAAACGGCGGCGGTAACTCCCAACGCGGAAAGCACGGAAGCGAACCGCGCCGCGAACACCCTTCGTGTGAAAGTCAAATTCATATTCGTTCTCCTTCCAATTTGGTCTCTCGAGATCGACGATTTATCGCCTACAGCCTTCCGAACTTCTTCACCGCCTCCACAATCGACTTCATCTGTTCAATCACGGCATACATCGAATGCTCTTTAAAGTCCACTTGTTGGGCGAGAGTTAGAACTTCCAGAGCCTTTGCCCTGGGCACAACCACCACGCCATCGCTATCCGCCGCGACGATGTCGCCGGCATTCACCGTCACCCCGTCGCACTTCACTGGAATCTGGGATCCTCCGAATCGATAATGATGCACCGAAGTCGAGGGCACAGTGCCGGTCGCATACACCGGAAACCCAATCTTGCGCAGATAGGCCACATCGCGCACTCCTCCATCGATCACTGCTCCCGCGTAGCCCCGCGCAGCCATGGCGGTGCCCATCAATCCGCCCATTCCCGCGATGTCCTCTCCGTCCTCGACCACCATGACGTAGACAGAATCCGTGGAGCCCTCGTCAATGGCCGCCAGCATTCCGTTCAGCGCAGCGGGATCGCTGTTGCCTTCGTCCTTCTTGAGCAGCGCGGTACGCGCAAAGCCGGCAAACTTTGCAGTCAAGATTGGATGCATGCGGTGACTCATATACATCCGCTTACCGGTCAACTGCTCCAGTGCATCGGAGACCGACGCCACCTCCACCCGGCGAAAGTCTGCGATCAAGGCGTTGTCGGTCTGCGATGAATTTGCTCCGGCGACTGATTGTGCCCGCAAGAATCTGGCTCCGCACAACGTAGCAGACAAAAGGCCCATGGATACCAGCGATGCCGCGATTCTGTGCGATTTCGCAAAGCCCAGAAACTTGTTCATTTCCTCCTCCTCGATGTATATATGTGCGCGGACTCTAACACTGTTTGTCGTTCGGTGGAAGAGCCAATCCATTTCTCCGAGAGGAAATGAAAATGACGACGACGAGCAAAACTGCCCGCGCGCTTCTGTGGATCTTCGCGATCGCATTATCCTTAGGCGTTTCGGTGCAGCAGGGCGACAGCCAGGAACGCAAAGCCGTGAATCTGTCTCCCGCCAGGGGACTTCCTTTTAGCGACGGCGTCGTGGCGGGAAATACTCTTTACATCGCCGGTCAGGAAGGTACCGACGAGTCCGACAAGCTGGTCGCTGGAGGAATCGGCCCCGAGACAAGCGCGGCTCTCGTCAATATCCAGCGAGTTCTGAAGGCCGCCGGCTTCGAACTGAAGGACGTTGTTAGTGTGACAGTCTACCTCGCCGACATTCATGAGTTCCCCGACATGAACAAGACTTACAAGAGTGTTATGCCTGACCCCAAGCCGGCGCGCGCTACGATCCAGGCCGCGGCGTTAGTCAACAACGCCCGAATTGAGATCTCGGCGATCGCGGTGAAACAGAAGTAGCTCGCTCTTTAGCGAATCAGGCATCCTCGGCTTGCCGCCCGATAAATGTCGCGCCGCGAGCGGAGTTGCCTGTTTGCGCCCTGATCTAGTGAATATAAAAACTTGTTTGACATGCCTACCGCGCTGAGATGCACGTTCTCAACCATCGTGCGTCGAACTTCCAAAACGCTGCGGCAGGTTTCACTGGATAAAAGTGTTTAACCGCGCCATAAATCGGGCAAGGGCCTCATGCCGTAAGCGAGCGAACTGCTCCCACAAGCACGATTGCGACAGTTCACTTGTGAGGGAGCGAAAAGCTGATAACATCGCCGCCCGCAGCAACAGCCACATACTGAACCCCATCGACCGCATAACTCATCGGTGAAGCGTGAATGCTCTGGCCGGTGGTGAATTGCCAGAGCGCGTGGCCGGTCCGTGCTTCCACCGCTTCCAGTGCCCCGGTATCGTTCCCGAAGAACACCAACTCACCCGCCGTAGTCAGCGNNCCTGGGGATAGCGCCAGACGATCGTTCCCTCGATCAGCGAGTACGCCAGCAGGATCTTCTGAGCGTGATCATCGTGCGCAAGCTTCGTACCCGTAGCGTAGAAGGTCTGGCCTTGGGTAAATGATTGCGGGTGAGCGAAAAAGACGCTGCAACTCTCCAGCGCCATCACGTAGAAGAATCCGCTGTCAGGATTGTAAGAAGGCGAAAACCAGTTTGTGGCTCCATCGATGCTGGGGCAGATCTGCGTGCCCTCCGCGCTCGGTATTCTTCCCGACAGTACGGGACGGCCCGAGGCGTCGATTCCTTTGGCCCAGTTCAGCTTCTCAACAAACGGCGCCGCCTTGAGGAACTTTCCGTCGGTCCGGTCGAGAATATAAAGAAACCCATTACGGCTGGCTTGCACCAGCAAGTCACGCATTCGGCCATTCACTTCAGCACTCAATAGCACTGG
>PMXH01000486.1 GCA_003165855.1 Acidobacteriaceae bacterium
TTCACTTCGTACAACTACCACGGGAAGGGAAACTTTGCGTCTCTGGTGGATGCGGTGGTGCTGGGCGCGACCGAGGTCGACGAAAACTTCAATGCCAATGTGGTCACGCACTCCGATGGACGTCTGCTGCACGGCATCGGCGGCTGGCAAAACTGTCTGGCAGCAGGGTGCACCATCCTGGCCGTGCCTTCGTTTCGAGACCGCATTCCGGTCATCGTCGATCAGGTGACCACGTTGTGCGGGCCGGGAGAATTGATCGATGTGGTCGTGACCGAGCGCGGCATCGCCATCAACCCGCGCCGCCAGGATCTGATGGATGCGGTCAAGGGCTCGAAGCTTCCGATCCGCCCGCTGCAGGAGATCAAGTCAGAAGTGGAGCGCATCTGTGGCGGCAAACCGCAACGGCTCAAACGCGGAGACCGGCCCGTTGCTGTCGTCAAGTGGGTCGACGGCACCGTGCTCGATAGTGTCTGGCAGGTTGTGTGAGGAACAGTGGGCCTGCCCGGGCCAACCAGGTTCGGATCAGATAGACAAACGCAGAAATAGACGGCGCGATTCATTTGCAGCACCTTCAATTTGGGTAAGGCGCGGCAGCTAGCCGACGCTCAGGGCTGCGCGTTCAGGACACTCTCTGCGACAAACAGGCGACTCGTGCTTGCTGTAGCAGCAGACTGGAAATGTACTCCTCCTCCGCTTCTTCAGAGGCGAACTTGTGGGAAGTTTCAAGTTTGGTGGACGCAAGCAGTACGTGAAACCAGCGCACGGCAACCACAGCCGCGAGCATCCATGCGAAGAACCAGGCCTCAATCAGTAGAATCATGGTCTTCCTCCACAGCCCCGCCGAAAGGCGGCACAGCCTGAGCTAGAGCTGATCCAACCCCCACGAAAGTGGGGTACCAGCAAAACTTTCGAACAGTATACAATATAGACCATAGAAGTACTAGACATTACGAGATCGGAGCTTCGGTTGGCTGTGATTTGGGGTAGGGCGAGATTAGTTCCTGAGAGATGAAACGAATTGCCGTTTGACGGCAGCGCGGTTTTGCGGCAGAGAGCTAATTCCCGCATCGTCTGCGGTTGACGATAGGTCTTGAAATTGCACGGTTGGTAGACACAGATCGATGTGGGAGTGCGAGATGGGAATGAATCGAACCAACGGAAGCAAACCAGGTTATCGCTTTACAGTAGCAATCATCGGCGGAGGATTCGCGGGCGCGACTCTCGCGGCGCAGGTGCTGCGGAGGTCAGGGGGCAGCATCTCGGTGGTTCTCGTGGAGAGGGGCGCGCGCGTCGGCCGGGGCGTGGCATACGGGACAGAATGCGGGCGGCACTTGCTGAATGTCCGGGCGCAGAACATGAGCGCTTACCCGGACGATCCTGAGCACTTCCTACGCTGGGCGCGGGATAAGCACGATCCCGGCGCGAAGCCCGGCGATTATCTTCCGCGCCAGGCGTACGGTCAGTACATCGCGTGGCTGCTGGAGCAAGAAAACGAACGTCATCCCGGCCGACTGGTGCATGTGCAAGATGAGGCTATCGCGCTGGACCGTGACCGCGAGCAGACGGAAATCCGCCTGCGCAGCGGGCAGAGTATCTTGGCTGGCAAGGTTGTGCTGGCTCTGGGCAATTTCCCTCCGGGCGATCCGCGCCTGCCGGGGAAGACGCCCCACAGCCAGCGGTATGTCTGCGATCCGTGGGCAGCGGAGCATTGGGAGATGTCGCGAGGGCTGAGGACAAGGATAAGAATGTTCTGCTGGTCGGTTCCGGCCTTACCAGCGTGGACGTCGTCATCTCATTGCGGGAGCAGGGATTCCGTGGAACGATTCACATTCTTTCCCGCCGCGGCTTGCTGCCGCAAACGCACAAGGCGGCAGTTTCCTGGCCGCGATTCTGGGACGAGAGATCTCCCACAACCATCCGCGGACTGTTGCGGTTGATCCGAATGCAAGTCGAAGCTGCGGAAAGACTGGGCGGCGACTGGCGTGCCGTGATGGATTCCCTTCGTCCTTTGACCCAAGAAATCTGGCGGTCCCTGCCGCATCGGGAGCAGCGAAGGTTTCTTCGTCACGTCCGTCCCTATTGGGAAGTCCATCGTCACCGCGTAGCGCCGGAAATTGGCGCTGTGCTGGCATCGCAGATGGAAGCGAATCAGATTGAGCTCCACGCCGGCCGGATTACGGGCTATGGAGAGGACATTGACGGCGTCGACGTGACTTACCGCGAGCGCAAGAGCGGAGAACTGCAGAGACTGCGCGTCGACCACGTTATCAACTGCACCGGTCCCGAAGCGGATTGCCGCAGGATCGAGAATGCGCTGCTAACGAATCTTGTACGGCAGGAAATGGTTCGCCCCGATCCATTATTTCTGGGTCTGGATACCGCTCAGGATGGGGCCGTGATCAATGCCCGCGGCGAAGTTTCGGACTTTCTCTATACGCTGGGCCCGTCGCGCAAAGGGAGCCTGTGGGAGACGACAGCCGTACCCGAGATTCGGGTCCAGGCCTCGCAGACGGCAACGCTGCTGCTCGCCGGTTACGAGCGCAAGGGTCCCACGCCTGTTCGGAGCGAACCAGTCGCGGATTTGCATCGCGTGGTTCAGCCAGTTTTCTTCGGCAGGGAAGAGAAGCGGCCAACGACAATCCCCGAGGCTTAATCGGAACAAGGGGCAGGTATCCGCTGCAATCCTCGGCGGACGACTGCCCCTTGCCCTTTTTCAACGTCCGGCGGCCTAGCCCTCTGGAATGAGAGAGAGAGGCACCGGCTTTTTATCGGTTAACGTTTGCCCTCAACTGCGTGGCCGCGTCCATCGCGCACTTCGTTTCCTTTGAAGTGGGCGATCTTATCGACGTGCTTATTCGGATCGGGTTTCTCACCACGGGCTGGCCTGGGGCCGTTATAGCCGTGCTCGGGATGGAAACGGTTATTTACATGGCCGCGAAAACCTTCCGGGCCATGGAACCACGGACCGACGCCAATGAAAACGCCACCCGTGAACCACTCCGGGCCATAGTAGCCGTAGGGGGCGCAGTCGTATGGCGGAACGTCATAGTAACCGTAGGGACAATCAGGCGCAACTCCGATATCGACGCTGACCTGAGCCTGCGTTTTGGGTGCAGTTAGCGCGAAGCAGATTCCAGCGACGGCAACTAACAGAAACAACTTAAGTCCGTTCATAGATTATCCTCACCATCCGCGGGTCGGTTATCGGACCGCCCCTACGTTATTCACTGTAAGCACTAGATCAGCTCGTTTCGAGCCGCTCGTGCAGGCCAATACGATTCAGATTTCGAGCCAAGGGTTGACTCCATAAAACAGGACCAACGTCGTCTGCCTAACGTTGGCAACCGCACCAACGCAGTGGGTGCGCGGACTCTGAGGCTCGGCCCAAGAGCTCGCGGCTACGAATGAATCAGAAGACAACTCAGTGTCACAGTGATGGGTGACGAGAATCACTGATTCAAGTTATCGATCCGGGAGATAACCAATATCGTTCATCCGGGGCTTGCGGCCGGGCGGACGGGCTGTGGAACGACGGGATACGGGCGGAGACGAGAGAAACCGGCATCGCGCAACAATGCATTGATTCCTGATTCTTACCGGTGGGCAGCGCGCATCTCCCGGTTTTGTTCTCAGTTTTTCCCAGCCTCCTGCGGCTCCACGTAGAACACCATTCAGGTTCGAGAGAGTGTTTCTGGCCGAGATGTTCGCACGGTAATGCGGTACCCAGGAAGGCGCTCATGTCCAAGCACCCAACCATTGCAGAACACACGATTGCGGAACATCTGGAGGCGAGCGGAGTCTCGCGAAGAAGCTTCCTCCAGTTATGCGGCATGCTGATGGCGGCCGCGCCGATGGGATTGGCGCTTACCAGCAAAGGTTCCGTCTTGCAGGTGGCCGACGCGATCGGAAAAGCGAAGCGGCCGTCGGTGATCTGGCTGCATTTCCAGGACTGCACGGGATGCACCGAGACGTTATTACGGACCTCGGCTCCCGACGTGGCTCACCTTATCCTCGATGTGATCTCCCTCGATTACCACGAAACCTTGATGGCTGCTTCTGGCGCGCAAGCCGAAGCGGCGTTGAGCAAAGCCATGGCCGACAACGCCGGCAAATATGTTCTGGTGGTGGAAGGCGCGATTCCGACTCGGGATGACGGGATCTACTACGAAATGGGCGGCAGGCCCGGCGTGCAGGTGTTGAGAGAAGTTGCCGCCCAAGCGGCTGCGGTGATCGCCATTGGCTCCTGTGCTTCCTGGGGCGGGATTCCGTCCGCAGACCCGAATCCTACTGGCGCCATGGGAGTGAACAACGTGGCATCGGGCAAACCGATCGTGAACCTTCCCGGCTGCCCGCCCAATCCGTATAACCTGCTCGGTGTTGTTCTGGAATACGTCACCATGGGACGGCTGCCGGAGATGGATGAGTTCGGCCGCCCGAAGTTTGCCTACGAGCGCGTGATTCACGAGAATTGCCCGCGCCGAGCGCACTTTGATGCCGGCCGGTTTGCGGCGGCGTTCGGTGACGAAGGCCATCGCAAGGGCTGGTGCCTCTACAAACTTGGCTGCAAAGGGCCGATCACGCATGCCGCGTGTTCGGTGCGGCAATTCAATGAGATTCCCGGGGTATGGCCGATCGGAATCGGAGCTCCGTGCGTGGGTTGTACGGAGAAGGGCGTGGTTTGGCGAATGGGTACGTTTGAAACCGTGCCGATTCATCTGGCAACTCCTCCCGACACGTATCCGCCAATTTACAGTCCTGCTGGACAAATCAAAGTGGGTGCGGCGGTGTTGGTAGGAGCAATTGCGGGTGCGGTCGGCGGCGCTACGTGGGTGGCCTCCCAGCGTTTCCAGAGCAGCGCCGAGGCTGGCATCGAACGAGTCATCGTGGATCGCAAGCACGCGGAAGAGCTCAAAGAGACGGCGGAGAAGCAAATCCCTAAGAAAGAGGACTGATGTGGCCATCACTCGGCGAGAACTGTTCACCACCATCGCCAAGGCCGGAGTGCCGGCTGCCGTGGCGCTCACCGTCGGCTCGAAGGCCCTGCAGGCGGAGGAAATCCCCATCCCCGGCGCCGCGGTCGGATTACTCTATGACGCCAGCATTTGCATCGGCTGCAAGGCTTGCGTGGCAGCCTGCGCCGAAGCCAACGACACGCCGCCCGATACGCGCGGCGACTCACTGCATCAAGCGCCTTCCGACCTCAACGATCTCACCCGCAACATCATCAAGCTGTATAAGCCGGAAGACGGCTCCGCTTTTTCGTTTGTGAAGCGCCAGTGCATGCACTGTCTGGATCCCGCTTGTGCTGCCGGTTGTCCCTTCCAGGCGCTGCATAAGGATCCGGAGACGGGCATTGTGAGTTGGACGGCCGACAAATGTATTGGTTGCCGCTACTGCACCATCACGTGTCCGTATCACATCCCGCGTTTCCAATGGCAGGGATACAACCCGCGCGTAACGAAGTGCGAATTGTGCAGCCACCGGCTGGAGAAAGGGCTTAAGCCGGGATGTACCAGCGTGTGTCCCACGGGCGCCGTGATTTTCGGTCCGCGCACCGTCTTGCTCTCGGAGGCCCACGAGCGCATCAAGAATAATCCCGGCCGCTACTATCAGAGCCGCGTGTACGGAGAAATCGATAACGGCGGCACGCAATCACTCTATTTGTCTCGCGTCGCCTTCGAAAAACTCGGCTTGCCGGAGCTGGGACCGGAGTCGGTGCCGGCCAGAACCTTGCGTTGGCAGCGACGCCTTTATCAGTACTTCGCGCTGCCGGCGCTGTTGTATGCCGGCCTGGTGCAGGTGATTCGTAAGAGCCTGGCGGGCCACGAGCAGGAAGCGCATGAACGCGAGAGAGAAACTGGTTTGAGGGCGCAACTATGAGCACGGCAAGCATGAGAAACGCGCCAGACAGGCTACGTTACGCTCGCTGGGAGCGGGCGGTGCCCGTGTACGGGTTCCCGGTGGTGAACCGTTTTTTTCTTGTGCTGGTGGCCATGACTCTGCTGGCGTTTCTGTTGACCGCCTACCGCGAACTGGCGGGGCTGGGTCCGGTCAGCGGCATGAACGACGCCTACGGCTGGGGCATCTGGAAGACCTTCAACGTGATGGTGCTCACGGCGTTGGGTTCGGGCGCATTCGCGGTGGGAATTGCCGCGTGGGTGTTTCGGCGCAAGCGGCTGCACGCATTGATGCGCATGGCCCTGCTCACCAGCTTCCTGGCTTACGCCTGCGGTCTGCTTCTGCTGGGCATCGATGCCGGCCGTCCGTGGAACTTCTATTGGATCGTTTTTCCGTGGAAGTGGAACATGCACTCGCCGCTGGCGGAGGTTGCGATCTGCATGTCGATCTACGCCATGATTCCTCTCGCGGTCGAGAACATTCCTCCCGTGTTGGAGCGACTGTGGTACTTCGACTCGCGCTTGCGGCCTGGGGTGGAGCGGTTCGAACGCGGTCTGCATAAGTTTTTTCCCTGGATCATTGCAGCGGCTTACCTGTTGCCGGGCATGCACCAATCGTCATTGGGTGCATTGATGCTGCTGGCGGGAGCACGAGTCCATCCCTTGTGGCAGACGCCGTGGCTACCGCTGCTCTATCTGGGCGCGGCCACTTTCATGTCGTTCGGGTGCGTTGCCGGAACCACGATGTTGTGTTGCCTGGTATGGAAGCGGGCGATGGACATGGAAGTTCTTGACGAAGCCGCACGCATCACCGCGTGGCTGATCTTCGGATGGCTTGCGCTGCGCCTGCTGGATATCGTTTTCCGGGGAGTGCTGGGTACGGCCTTCCACTTGGATCGCTTTGCGGGCGTGTTCTGGCTGGAGATGTTGCTGGTTTTGATCGGCGGCTGGATGCTTCGCAGTTCTTTGAGGACGCACGAAACGCGAACCATGTTCCTGGGCTACATCCTCAGCTCTCTGGGAGGCATGATTTACCGCTTCAGCCCCACGACGCTGGCTTTCCGGCCAAACCCTGAGTCGCTCTATTTTCCCTCCGCCATCGAAGTCCTGGTATCTCTTGGTTTCATTTGCATGGGCATCGCGGGATTTCTTTTAGTGGTGAAGCGATTTGGCATTCTTCCGGCTCCTCTTCAAGAATGGCACGACATGGCGAGCTACTTCCGGTTCCGCAGGCCGTACATTCGCTGGACTGGATATTTCAAGCACGGATACTACGGCGAAAACGAACCTGAGGTAACAGACTCCGACTAACAGCAGGCCCTATGGCGAAACGAATCACAATTGACCCTATCACCAGAATTGAAGGCCACCTTCGCATCGACGTCGAAGTCGACAACAATGCGGTCAGCAATGCGTGGGCTTCCTGCACCATGTGGCGCGGCATCGAGACGATTCTGCGCGGCCGCGACCCGCGCGACGCATGGCTTTTTACCCAGCGTTTCTGCGGGGTGTGCACCACGGTGCACGCCATGGCCAGCGTGCGCGCGGTGGAAGACGCCTTGAAGCTGGAAGTGCCGCTGAACGCACAGTACATTCGCAACCTCATCCTGATTGCGCACGCGTTGCACGATCACATCGTGCACTTCTATCAGTTGTCCGCGCTGGACTGGGTGGACATCATGGAGATTCCCAAGGCCGATCCGACCGCGACCGCAAAATTGGCGGATAGCCTGTCTCCTTGGACGCGCAATTCGCGCAACGAGTTCAAAGCCGCGCAGGACCGGGTGAATGCCGTTGCGAGCAGCGGCCAGCTCGGGATTTTCATGAACGGTTATTGGGGCCATCCTGCGATGCGGCTCTCGCCTGAAGTGAACCTGCTGGCGTTCTCGCATTACGTGCAGGCGTTGGAGTATCAGCGCAAAGCTTTGCAGGTAGTTGGAATCCTGGGATCGAAGACGCCGCACATTCAAAACCTGACGGTGGGAGGCGTGGCCAACGCGATCGACCTGGACAGCGCCAGCGCCCTGAATATGGATCGCCTGGAAATGATCCGCGTGCTGCTGGATGAGGTTGTGCAGTTCATCAACCAGGTCTACTTTGTCGACGTCTGCGCCGTCGCTGCCATGTACGCCGACTGGTTCAAGATTGGCAGCGGGGTGAAGAACTATCTTGCTGTCCCCGATTTGCCGCTGGACAGTGCGGGCACGGCCTACGATCTGCCCGGCGGCACCATCATGAATGGAAACATCGCCGGTGTGCATCCCTACAAGACTGCATCGGACAAGGAGTTTCGCGATGCGGTCAGCGAAGACGTAGCGCACGCTTACTATCACGGTGAAAAAGCTCTGCATCCCTGGGTTGGAGAAACCGAACCCGATTTCACGGGCTGGAACGGAGAGCAGAAATACTCCTGGGTGAAGGCGCCGCGCTTCAATGGACAACCGATGCAGGTTGGGCCGTTGGCGCAGGTTCTCGTCGGTTATGCGCAGGGGCATCCGCTGACTCAGAAGCATACGAATCTCGCCATCAGCAAGGTGCAAGCCATCGGCGGCGTTCGCGTGACTCCGGACATGCTGCACTCCACGTTGGGACGCCACGCCGCGCGGGCGATTCGGGCCTCGATGCTGGCGGAGCTGGCGCAGAAACATCTGCAGCTTTTGACCGACAACATCGCGAAGGGGGATTACACGGTCCACAACCAGCCGGTGTTTCCTGGACACGAAATAGAAGGCGTTGGAACTCACGAGGCGCCGCGCGGCACGCTGTCTCACTGGATCGTAATCAAGGACGAAAAAATCAAAAACTACCAGGCGGTTGTGCCTTCAACCTGGAACGCCAGCCCGCGCGATGCTTCCGGCGCGCACGGTCCGTACGAAGCCTCGCTGCTGCACACGCCACTCGCCCAGCCTGAAGAACCGCTGGAGGTCTTGCGGACTATACACTCCTTCGATCCGTGCATGGC
>PMXH01000531.1:0-204 GCA_003165855.1 Acidobacteriaceae bacterium
GATCACGGCATCTTTCAGCCCAGTGTCGTGCTGCGCTTGCCGCAACCGCGACGAGTACGGTTTCAAGTCCACAAACTTCAGCGGATCGGTCGACGACAGATTCCCGTCCAAGCTCTCATACTGGTTTTCATCCAGCAACAACGCCAGCCTCGTGCGGGCGTCGATGCGAAAGTGCTTTCCGCACTTCGGACACACGTTCAAATT
>PMXH01000531.1:290-8943 GCA_003165855.1 Acidobacteriaceae bacterium
GATGACATGCACCATCTCCGGCTTCTTCCTCAGGCTCTCCACCACTTTCGCAGCATCCAGCATGCCATAACTGATCGCGTAGTTGATCTCATCCAGCACTACGAGATCCCACTCGCCCGACTGGATCGCCTTTTCCCCCTCCGCCCACGCCTCCTCCACCATCTTGACATCTTCCGGATCAGGCTTCTCCCCGCCCACCTTCACAAACCCCCGTCCCATCTGCTTCATCACAAACTTGTCCCCGAAAGCTTGCACCGCATCCAACTCCCCGTAGTGCCACGACCCCTTCAGGAACTGCAGCATCAGGACTCGCATCCCCTGCCCCACCGCGCGCAAAGCCGTCCCCATCGCTGCAGTCGTCTTCCCCTTGCCCGGTCCAGTATTCACGATGATCAGACCGCGGCGTACGTCAGTCATAAATTGCAGGATCTTTGATTCTACTAGAAGCCCCTAAGAACAGTGGCCAGTGGGGAGTGATCAGTGGCCAGCAAAACGACACTCACGATAATCCGCCGGCGTCCGACCGAGCACCGACCATTGGCCACTGACCACTTTTATTCACGGGGAGAACTGAACTTTCCACGGAACTCGCGCATCCAACCTTGCGTATCCGGGTGCAAGCAGATCTCTGTCCCCTGGCAGACTGCGGAGGTCTCGTCGTGATCAACAATTGTATGGTGTTATTGTTCTGCGTGCTCGCGGNNCGCCAGATCGTCGACATGGAACGCCAGGCCAAGGAGGCCAGCCTCCGCCGCGACGCCGACTTCTCCCTGCGCACCCTCGCCGAGGACTACGTCGCCATTACTCCCCTCGGCCAGGTCACCACCAAGCAGGAAACCATTTCCGCTCGCCGCAGCGGCCAGCTTCGCTACGAATCCATGAACATCACCGACATGGTGGTCCGGCTCTACGGCGACACCGCTGTCGTCACCGCCCGCGCCGATGTGAAAGGCCACCAGCTCGGCGAGGATTTCAGCGGACCCTATCGCTACACCCGCGTCTGGGTACGCCGCAACGGCCTGTGGCAAACCGTGAGTTACCAAGCCACTGTCACGCAGTAAACATGTGGTGCGCCTGATAACGAAGGATCATCCCAGCCTGTCCGTTCCTTTAATGGCCGCTGGCGCCGCCCGGGGCACGAGTGGATCTTCTTCTGCGCCCAGCAAGGGTAACGCAATTCGCAAGGCTTCGACTTGCCTCTTCACCTTCAGCAACTCCTGCTCTTTCGCTCGCAGCAATTCCATCACATCTTTCATGACTCTACTCTCCAATGATTGCATCAGTGCATGTACCTGGAATCGATGCATCCCTGACTTCTACTCTCGACCACTTTAAGTATCTTCACGGTTCAGGAACAACACACGAAGGTACACGCCGCCGCACGCGCGAATCAATGCCCAGAATGATAAGGGTGACCCTTCAGAATCGTGAATGCCCGGTACACCTGCTCCAGCAGAACCACGCGAGCCAGTTCGTGAGCCAATGTCATCCTGCCCATCGAGAAAGTATGCTGTGCCCCGTTGCGCGCCGCTTCACTGAATCCATCCGCTGGCCCCACCGCAAAGACCAGCGGTAGCGGATTGCGATCAAAATAGTCTCCCAGAAAACGCGCCAGCTCTTCTGAAGAAAGCTGCTTCCCCCCAGAATCCATCAGCACCAAAGTCGATTTCCCAGCACTTTTACTCGCCTTGCCCGGCGTTACCCGTCCGCACATTTGCAGCAGCGCAGCTTCATCCCGCAGCGCCAGCCCCTCCACCTGCACATAGCGCGAAATGCGCTTCAGATACTCGTCCGTCAGCGACTGGATCGCCGGTTCTTTCGTCTTTCCCACCCACACGATCTTGATTTTCACGGCAGGTTATGAGCCTCACTTACTTCCGGAGGCCAGCACCACCGACGCTCCAAACGCGATGTTCTCCCCCTCAACATATTGCCCGATCGCCGCCCGCACCTCCGCGTGAATCTGCGGCCACATGGGCGCGGGTACACGATCCAGCATGGCGCGGAACGGCACCGCCACCGCCTGTGCCTGCTCCCACACTTCTTCCGGCGTTCCCGGCCAGGTCCAGGGCAGCGTCTTCGTTTCCTCTCCTACCTCACGGAAACCAGCGCTCCGCAACACCGCCGAAAGACTTCCCGGGGCCGAAAAGCGAAATGGATCGGGACCGCCCGGCTGCAGCAGTGGACCACCGACATGCCTGTGCACAACGCCCATCGTGCTCCGCCAGTAAGGCTGGTCGAACGGTCCCCAGGCTAGAAAACAGGCGCGAGATCCAGCGCGCAGAACCCGGCGCAGTTCCCCCAGCGCAAGGCCTACATCGCGGAAGAACATCACTCCGAAGCGGCACGTGGCAAGATCGAAGCTGTTGTCAGCAAAAGGCAAGGCTTGCGCGTCGGCCTGCTGCGTGGAGAAATTATCGAGGCCGCGCTCTTGCGCTCTCTTCCTTGCGATCTCAAGAAGCTCTGGGCTCAGATCAAGAGCAACGACGTGCCCCTGCGCTCCTACAAGCGTCGCCACGCTGATCGCCGGTTCGCCCGTACCGCTCGCCAGGTCCAGAACTTGCATGCCAGGCTTCGGTTGCGCATACTCCACCAGCGCTTCCGTCACCGCCTTGCCCATCACCGCCGACTTCGCCTTCCACTTGTCAGAGGCAATCAGGCGGTAAGAACTTCCCCAGCCAGTTTCCGACTTGGGAGGTTCTGCCCTGGAAGAGTCCGGCTTGGAGGAAGTCGTCATACTGCACTGAGTACTGACGAAGCAGGTTATACGGGATAAGCAAGCTACGTTTTCTTGCGGCGAGCACCGCCCGCGGCAGCTCGTTTGCGCGGCGTTGTCTTCGACCTCAACACCGCCTTCGGTTTAGGCGCAGACTTCGCCTTCGGTTTCGGCGTCAACTCCGCGGGCTCCAGCCGTTTGGCCGTCTTCCACAGCCGTTCCAGATCGTAGAACTTGCGTGCCTTCTCGGAAAACACATGCACCACGAAGTCCACGTAGTCGACCAGGATCCACTCGCCCTGCCTATATCCCTCGACGTGTGCCGGCCGCACGCCCACCGTCTTCAGGCGCAGCTCCACCTCGTCCGCAATGGCCTGGACCTGCCGCGGATTCGTGCCGCTGCACAGCACGAAGTAGTCGGTAAATGCTCCCGACCCCTTCTCCATTTCCAGGATGCTAAGTTCTTCCGCCTTTTTGTCGAGGCAGGCCTGAATGGCTGCCGTTATCTGTCGCTTCAGATCGCTTTTTTTCATGCAGTGAGTCGTTGGTCGTTAGTCGTTGGTCGTTAGCCCAGCACGGGGCGAGTTCTCATTGTAAACGACAGCGCTTCAACGCGTTTTCTATGGTTGTTGGACGAGGTCGGCGGCGGAATGTTTTGGCGAACGACTAACGACCACCGACTAACGGACTTTATACAGTCCCATCTTCTTAATGTAATCCGCCACGGCTGGCTCTACGAATCGCCCAAGCGGCTTGCCCGCGGCCGCCGCCTGGCGAATCGCCGTCGAGGAAATCGGCTGATAAACGTCGTCCAGCAAGTGGATGGTCACGCCCTTCAGCACCAGATCCCCTGTGGCCGCTTGCTTCTGAAACGGGCGTGTCACTTCCTGCCGCGGGCGCAGGCTCACGGGCAGCGCGTTGGCGACGTCGGCCAGAGAGTATCCCGGCCGGCTGGCCACCACAAACTCACATTCGCGAAACAGCGCCTCCGCCTGGTGCCATTTGGCGATGTCGGCGAAGGCATCGATGCCGATGAGCAGAAACAGCTTGTCTGCCTTCTTAAACGACTGTTTCACGTGCCTGATGGTATCGATGGTGTAGTTCGGCCTCGCCAGGCGAGTCTTTTCCGCGCGTGCCCTGCCCGCGTCAAATTCTTCCGGCGCCTCGAGCACCGAGGGTGCGAAGTCTTTCTCTTGCGCTGTAGCCAGAGCAATCATGGCATAGCGATGTGGAAACGCCGAGAGCGGCTGCCGCTGCTTGTGCGGCGGAACGTTGGCGGGCACGAAAAGAATGCGGGAAAGACCGCAACGCTCACGTGCTGCACGGGCCAGCGCGAGGTGTCCGCGATGGATAGGGTCGAATGTACCCCCAAAAAGGCCGATGTTCATCCGCGCTAGTGTCTTCGTTTGCAGGCCTCGTTGGCAAGCCCAAGGTTTCGGCTGGCTCGATTGTTATGTTTACCGGGCAATAATTATGGCAGCCTGGGCATTGGCCGATCGTCCATTGCCGCATTTGTCCATCCGGCCCGGAGTTCCCCGCCCAGAAAATCGTTACCCTGGGAATCCGGGATGAACTCCTGTAATCTCGCCCGCTTAGAAACTTGGCATTAGCATCGGTCACATGCGGGTAACCCTCCCCCTACTTCGCATTCAACCTGCCCGTGCGCCCATCCTGCGCTACGGAGTCGCCGTGCTCAGTACTACGCTGGCGCTCATCCCGGTCCTGCTGCTTCCCAACATTGCCGAAAGCCGGCTGGCGGTATTCGCCGTCGCAGTCATGGTCAGCGCGTGGTACGGCGGCTGGAAACCCGGCCTGGTCGCCACTTCGTTCGCGCTCACCGTGAGCGCCTACTTCTCCTTTTCCGGAGAGCACACCCCGGCGCAGTATCGCTCGACCATGATCCGGCTGACCCTGTTCGTGGTGTTGGCGATGCTGATCTGTTGGTTCAACGCGGCCCTGCGCGCCGCTCAGGAAGGTTTACGGCGCTCCGAAATGAATTTCCGCTCTCTCGTGACCAACGCTCCCTACGGCATCTGCCGCTGCGATTCCGCCGGCCAACTGCTGGACGTCAACCCCGCACTGCTCGCGGTGCTGGGATATTCCTCAGCCGGGGAGCTCGTCGGGAAGCATCTCGGAGCACTCTACGCCGATACGCATGAGTGGTTCGAACTGGCCGACCATTTGCGCTCGTCCGCGCCCCTCAATGGTCTCATCGTCGAGTGGAAACGAAAAGATGGAACGGGCACGGTGGTTCGCGTTTCTGGACGCGCCGTTTCTGATGGCGACAAGGGAAGAGCCTTCGAGCTGTTTACCGAAGACGTCACCGAGCGGCGCGCCCTCGAGCAGCAGTTGCGCCAGTCGCAGAAAATGGAGGCTGTCGGTAGGCTTGCCGGCGGCATCGCCCACGATTTCAACAACCTCCTCATGGTAATTTCAGGTTATTCGGAGTTCTTGCTCGACCGCCTGGGTCCGGAACCCGCGCTGCGCGGTCCCGCGCAGGAGATCGCCAGTGCGGCGGGACGAGCCACTTCACTCACCCGCCAACTCCTCGCCTTCAGCCGAAAGCAAATGCTGGCCCCGAAAGTTCTTGATCTCAACGGCGTCGTCACCGAAAACCTGAAGATGCTAACCCGCGTCATCGGCGAGGATATCGATCTCGTGATGGTGCCGGCAGCCGGCCTGGGCGCGGTGCGCGCCGATGCCGGACAGATGGAGCAGGTCATTATGAATCTTGCCGTCAACGCGCGTGATGCCATGCCCTCTGGCGGCAAGCTCACGATCGAGACCTCGAACGTTTCGCTCGACGACGACTATGCCCGCGTTCACGCCCCCCTCCGCCCCGGAGACTATGTGATGCTGGCCATCAGCGACACCGGCCTGGGCATGGATTCGGAAACTCAGTCTCACATCTTCGAGCCCTTCTTCACCACCAAAGGACTCAAGGGGACCGGCTTGGGGCTGTCGACGGTCTACGGCATCGTCAAGCAGAGCGGCGGTTACATTTGGGTTTACAGCGAGCCGGGCAAGGGCACCACCTTCAAGATCTATTTGCCCCGCGTCGCGGAAAAAGCCGAAAGTCCCGCACAAGTGGCATCGACCGCGGAATCTGTGGCCGCCGAGCCCGGAACCGAAACCATCCTGCTGGTGGAGGATGAGACTAACTTGCGCTATTTGGCCCGGCAGTTCCTCGAGAAGCAGGGCTATCGCGTGATCGAAGCCGCGGATGGTGCAATCGCCATGCAGATCGCCGTCGCCCATGAGGGAATGATTCACCTGCTGTTAACCGATGTGATCATGCCCGGCATGAACGGCCGCGAACTCGCGCAGCGGGTGTCGGAAATTCGCCCCAACACGAAAGTGCTTTATATGTCCGGCTACACCGAAAATGTGATCGGGCACAACGGCACGCTGGATGCAGGTGTGCGTCTGCTCCAGAAACCCTTCACCCTTAGCAGCCTCAAAAGTAAAGTTCGCGAAGTGCTCGATTCAACCCCAATCCCCCGGGAGGATGCTATGCCAGGTCGAACCGCTCAAGCAGCAGCACAAGGGCTGCAACAATTACCGTCGACGCGTGCGCCACGCTTTCAACTTCACTTGCCCTTGAAATATCGCCGTCTCGATGAGGAAAAGTGGCACGACGGGCAAACCAGAAATATCAGCCGTTCCGGCTTGCTGTTTCAGGCGGAGGATCTCTTGCCGGCGAATGTCCAATTGGAAATCAATCTGGTGCTGCCCGCCGAGATCGCAGGCCTTTCGGCCACCGAGGTAGTTTGCCGCGGAGAAATCGTACGTACGGTGCAGCCCGTCGGAGCAGAAATGCCTCCCGCGCTAGCCGCGAAGATTCTTCAGTATCACTTCCAGCACGGGTCGCATTTGCCTAGGGCATGAATCTAGCAGTACCTAGTACCTAGTACCGAAAAACGCAGCTTAACCCGGCACTGGGTACTCGGTACTAGCTTTCCGAGGCCTCGGCCAACTGCAACGCCTTCTCGCGCAAGGCATCCACGTCCTTCGCCATAGCGTACTTCAGTTCGTCGATGCCTTTGCCGGTCACGGCTGAAATCTCGTAGAGCTTCAGTTTGTGCTTCTTGCAATACCGCTTGAGCGCCGCAACTTTGTCTTTGTTGGCCACGTCGATCTTCGACGCCACCATGATCATCGGTTTTTCTTCCAGGTGAGCGCCAAAGCTAGCCAGCTCGCCCAGAATCACTTCCACGTCTTTCACCACGTCGGCCCGACCGCTCGCATCCGATATATCCACCAGGTGAACCAGCAGCCGCGTACGTTCGATGTGCCGCAAGAACTGCGTTCCCAGGCCCGAACCCTTGTGTGCGCCTTCAATCAAGCCGGGAATATCCGCGACCACGAAGCTGACTTCATTGTTAGGATCGCCCACCGCAACCACCCCGAGATTGGGTTGCAAGGTAGTGAAAGGATAGTCGGCAATCTTCGGCCGCGCCGCCGAAATGCGCGAGATCAGCGTGGATTTGCCCACGTTCGGATAGCCAACCAGGCCCACATCAGCCAGCAACTTCAGTTCCAGCTTGTAGTTGTGCTCTTCGCCAGGACGTCCGTCCTCATGTTCCCGCGGAGCCTGATGCACCGAAGTGGCGAAGCGCGCATTGCCCCGGCCGCCCCGGCCGCCCCGCGCAATCACCATACGCTGATCGGCGGCCGAAAAATCAAACACCTTCTCGCCCGTTTCCTCGTCGTAGACAATCGTTCCTACCGGCACTTTCAGGAGTATGTCTTCCCCCTCGCGGCCGCTCTTATTCGAGCCTTCGCCGTGGCGTCCTCGCTCCGCCTTGTATTCGGGATTAAAACGAAAGTGGACCAGCGTGTTGTGCCGCTCGCTGGATTCCATGATCACGTCTCCGCCCTTGCCCCCATCGCCTCCCGAAGGCCCGCCGCGCGGAACATATTTTTCCCGGCGGAAGGCCATGCAGCCATTGCCGCCGTCCCCGGCCTTCACCCGAATTCTTGCCTCATCGATGAACATAGGTCTGTCGCTTCAGTATCCGGAGAAGAAATCTCCGCTTCCCTGAATTCTTGAGTATATCGGGTTATAGCAGTCCTGCGATGTCACGAGGGAGCAAGTCATGAGGGAACAAGTTATAGAACCGCATTGGACAATCCTTAGAACCTACGCCTCATGCAACCTCCGCAATCGGCCGATAAGCTTCAAGAGGCCGAGCCTTGGCCATTCGCGAATGACGGCACCACCACTAGCCCATGACATCAACGCTGCCTTGCCACGAAGCGCGTGGTCGGCCATTCTGCGCGATACAGCGATCGAAGTCTTCGCCACCATGGTCGGAGCCAAGGTCACTGCTCCAGAAGACGGCGATATCCCAGTTCTGGCTCAGGTCACAGGCATGATCGGTATTGCCGGGGCGCTCCGGGCCGTCTTCAGCCTGCGGTGCAGCATCCATTCCGCTACCATGATCGCTTCTCAGATGCTTGGAGTCTCCCTGGAGGAGGCCGCCGCCCAGAAGTGTGATGCAGTCGGGGAAATCTGCAACATCGTGGCAGGATACTTCAAAGCCAAGATCGGTCTCGGCGATAAGTGCATGCTTTCCGTGCCCACCGTCCTCGCCGGCAACGACGATAAGATCCATTCCCGCAGCGAAGATGACCGCCTGCAGTTTCCGTTGCTTTACGAGAGCGAGCCAGTCTGGATCGCTCTTGAGATCCGCCCCTAGATTCCCTGCTCTTTACGCCACCGATAGAAAAGCCTCGCCCGAAGGCGAGGCTGAAGCGGCGTCGCGAACTCGCGCCGCCGTTAAAATGCGATGCTACTTACCAGACGGACGCGAATTACTCCGCCAATTCCATCGGTTCCACCATCACGAACTTCCCCATCGAGCCCTTGTTCAGGAACTTGATACGTCCCGTGATCTTGGCAAACAGAGTATCGTCCTTGCCCCGGCCCACGTT
>PMXH01000372.1 GCA_003165855.1 Acidobacteriaceae bacterium
CCAAACTTGATGAGCCCCACGCGCTGGCCGCGCTCCAGCCGATCGCCCACCTTAGGATGGAAAACAATTCTTCGCGCCAGCAATCCTGCAATCTGCTTGAACACCACGACCTGGCCGTCGCCTTCCACGCGGACAATATTCTGCTCGTTCTGCTCCGCGGAAGCTTGATTCATGGCATTCAGAAACTTCCCGCGCTGATAACGAACCTCGCGGACTACTCCCGCAATCGGAGAACGGTTCACGTGCACATCGAAGACACTCAGGAAGATGCTAATGCGAGCCTGCTCTTCGCCGCCCACCGTCACCATTGAAACATCTGTAACTTTCCCATCTCCCGGCGACACTACGGCGCCTGCCGCATCGGGAATGGCGCGTTCGGGATCGCGAAAGAACCAGAGGAAAAACACCGCAAGCAGCAGTGGTATCAAGGACCAGGCGGGCCGCGCGAACCAGCCAACCAGGGTCGCAGTCACGATTAAACCGAGTGCGTAATAGTAGCCGTCACGAACCATGGGAGCAGAGGTCCCATTATAGAGCAGAGCCGAGCAGCCCTGTCTCTTGTTCAATCAGAAAGTGTGTAAGTGCAAATAAATAAAGGCGCTGATGAGCGCCGGCAGGTAGATACAAAATGACCTCAGCGGCCACAGCCGCCATTCCAATGGACAATAAAATTACGCTACGTGCACTCCGTACTGCTGCCGATACTGCCGCTCAATGGTTTCCATCTGGTCTTTGAGCCGCAGCTTCAGCTTCTTGAGGCGCACTTCCTCCAGCTTTTCATCTTCGCTGAGGTAACGTTTTTGGGTGAGAGAATCAAGACGGGTGGAATACTGCATATGCTCCTGAGCCAGCCTGCGGAATTCGTCGTGGCTGGTCAGGAGAGTGTCTTTGGCAGTCAGCATCCAGCAGACCTCCAAACCGGGATTCAGGCCTAAACCTACCACAGCCCCAAAATCGGTTCAATGCCAATTTCTGGTGCAGTCTCGTTATGAGAAAACCTTAACCAAACTTAAGTCGACAAAGGATTGCATCTTCCGCTGGACTGGCGTAGTAGCCCTTGCGCCGTCCCGTTTCTTCGAATCCCATCTTCCGATAGAAGCCGCGTGCGCTTTGATTCGATTCGCGGACCTCCAGAAATATGCCGCTGCCATTCTTCGCCCGCGCGTGGGCAATGAATTCATTCAGCAGACGCGTACCCGCGCCTCTTCGCCGGACTGCTCCGGCGACAACTACGTTCTCCAATTCCCACTCCGCCTCAACCCGGTGCGCAACCAGGAATGCCAGAACTGAGGCTGCCTCGCTGGAATTCTTGTGCGGCTGAGCTGCGCACTCATCTTCAACCACCCACGCCAAGCGCTCGGAGAGGAGCCGACTCCCTGTGGTTACAAACAAGCCTTCATACTGCTGCCGCGGCCAGTGGGCAGCAGCCGGGCTCGCGCGCTCCAGATCCACCATGGCGGGAACGTCAGCGATATTTGCCCGTCGCAATCGCAACCTAAGAACCGCTCTTCTCGAGCATCTCGGCATCGGTGCGGCGAATGTAGTTCGCTTCCAGTTGCTCGGGCGTTACCGTCTCGCCGGATTGAATCTTCCGCCAGCCTAGTTGACCAACCGCGGCAGCCGTGATCGGCTCCAGACTCGAGATGACCAACCCGGCCGCCCTCGCCGACTCGGCGAGAACAGGATCCGGCGTCGCCACCGTCCATCCTCTCGCTTCGCTAATGAATTCGCTCCTGGTCAAGAGGTGCTCGCGTGGAGCATGACCCTTGGTTGGCACTTCGTACTCGCCTACGTAGACATCGCTCCGGCCCGCATCCAGCGCAGCCATGATCTTGCCCTGAGCGCCACTGGCGAACACACACGCCTCCAGCAGCGACACTGCCGCAATCGGCTTGCCCAACACCTCCGCCAGGGCCTTGACCGCCGCCAGGCCAATGCGGAGTCCGGTAAACGACCCCGGCCCGGAGGCTACTGCGAAAGCACCGATCTCGTGTTTGGTAAATCCGTTTCTGGAGAGCAAGTCGGAAATTTGCGGAATAAGCTGTGCCGAAAAAGTGCCACCAATCAACGGGGCAATCTCGATGACCTCGACATCGTCGCGTTCGGCAGACCGCTCCCCCGCCCGCGCCAGCGCGATGCTGCCCTGCTTGCCCGAAGTATCGATGGAGAGTAGGAGCATGAATAAAACGTTGTTGCCTTATCGGTGAAGATCCGTGGAAATCCGTGGCCAGTCTTGCTTTTGACCTATCCCTCGACCAACTCCAGCAGCACGCCCCCCGTGCTCGAAGGATGCACGAACACATACTTGTGCCCGCCCGCGCCCGTCTTGATCTCCTCCGAGACCAGGCGCACGCCGTCTTTCTTCAGCCGCTCAACCGCCGCTGGCAAATCCGGAACCCGCAGGCACACGTGATGCAGCCCTTCGCCACGCTTGCCGATAAACTTGGCAATCGTCGAATTCTCCGAGGTCGCCTCTAACAGCTCCAATCGGCTTTCGCCCGCCGGAATCATGACCACCCGCACCTGCTCCTGCTCCACCGTTTCTTCCGGAGAGACGCTCAGACCCAGCTTCTCGTAGATCGACTTCGCCGCCGCCAGCGACTTCACTGCAATCCCGATGTGATCGATTTCAGCCATGATCGAGTTACCCAATCAGCTTTTCCCCGCGTTCGCGGCAATCTCCTCCACCAGCGTATACGGATCGCGCTTGTGCTCCGCCACTTCCGCCGCCAGCCGTGCCAGGTTGCCATCCCCCAGTTGCGTTCGGGCCTTTTCCAGCATGGCGTCGCGCAGCATCTCGACCAGTCGCTCCTGCCAGTTCTCGACGCTCTTGGGCAGCGCCAGGTTTTCCTTCTGTAGATACGCCTCATAGTCAGAAACCGCGCTCGCCAGTTCCTTGATTCCCACTCCCTGACTGGCAACAGTCTTCACGATCGGTGGCGTCCAGCCATCGTGGCGCATGGCCAGCGACTGCAGAGAACGGATCTCGCGTTCCACGTGCTCAGCGCCGTCGCGGTCACTCTTGTTGATCACGAAGATGTCGGCAATCTCCATAATCCCGGCCTTGATCGTCTGCACATCGTCGCCCATGCCCGGAACCAGGATCAAAATCGTGACATCAGCCAGCCGCACGATATCCACTTCGTCCTGTCCTACACCCACGGTTTCGATCATGATGAGGTCGCGCCCCGACGCGTCGAGCACTGTGGTCACATCGGCCGTGGTGCGCGCCAGGCCGCCGAGCGAGCCGCGAGTCGCCATGCTGCGAATATAAATCCCCGGATCGGAGAAATGCTCCTGCATGCGGATACGGTCGCCGAGAATCGCTCCGCCCGTGTACGGACTCGTTGGATCCACCGCGACAATGCCCACCTTGCGATCATCTTTGCGATAGAAGCGCGCCAGTTGATCGACCAGCGTGCTCTTCCCCGCCCCCGGCGGCCCCGTCAGCCCAAGCACGCGTGCCTTCCCGCTGTGCGGAAAAATAGCCTTCAGCATCTCGGACCATCCCGGCGCGCGGTTCTCCACCATAGAAATGGTACGAGCCAGCGTCCGCACGTCGCCGGAGCGAAGTTGCTCAATCCATGTGTGAGAGTGCTGATTCAAACGATCAGTGTAAAGCAGAGGGAGACAAACTGAAACCGACGAACAGATCAGGTCAGGAATTCGCCCCGCGGCCCGATCTTCAGAAGTCTGCGGGCTAGCCGACCGAGCACGGGATATTCGGCCCATTCGCCGCGCCCAGCTTTGATTCCGTACACAATGGCCACCACCAGAATAAACACCCACCAGCCCATCATCCCGAGCCAGACGAGTGGGAAAAGGACCACAAATGCCGGGGGAAGCGAATTGTTCCCCGCTGCCGGCTGGTGAAACGCAACACCCGCAATGACGGCAGCAAAAATTGCGCCCATCATTAGCATCACGACTAAAAAGTACAGCGCCTGTAACAACAGAGCCTGGAGCGCATGGAACGAAACGAACCGCGAGTCCCGCTTAATTAGGAAAATAATCAGCGGAGCAATGAATCCACCGACAAGCTGCAGCACATGGGCCAGCGTTCCCATCGTGCGCTCGTCCGGCGTCGGGACGAGTTGGTTGATCACTGCAGTCTCAGACAAGGATCTCCGGAGGATGAAAACGTACCATACGCCCTACGACTGGCCAAGGCAAGACTGCATGTGGCGGGGCTCAACAGCTTTTGAGCCACCCCTCCCAAGGCGTGGTCTGTATGGGTTGAGCTTCAGGAGACGACGCTAGTCCTTCAGCAACTGTCTCGCAATCACCAGCCGCTGAATCTCGCTGGTGCCCTCGCCAATCGTGCACAGCTTCACATCGCGGTAGTACTTCTCGGCGGGATAGTCTTTGATAAACCCGTACCCTCCGTGGATCTGTACGCCTTCGTTGGCGCACCGCACGGCGACTTCGCTGGCGTAAAGCTTAGCCATCGAGGACTCCAGCGTCGTCTTCATGCCGGCGTCTTTCATCGACGCCGCCCGCATAGTGAGCAGTCGCGCTGCATCAATCTCCGTAGCCATGTCGGCCAGCTTCCACTGAATCGCCTGAAACTCGCCGATGGCTTTGCCAAATTGCTTGCGCTCTTTGGAATAATTCAGAGCGGCCTCGTATGCGCCCTGCGCCATGCCCAGCGACAGAGACGCAATCGAAATGCGGCCGCCATCGAGCACACGCATTGCGTCGATAAAGCCGTCGCCTTCTTTGCCCAGCAAGTTCTCCGCCGGAATCACGCAATCTTCAAAGATCATCTCCGCCGTATCGCTGGCCCGCAGTCCCAACTTGTTTTCCTTCTTGCCAGGACGGAATCCCTTGGTATCTTTCTCCACGACGAAGGCGGAAAGCCCGTGCGTATTCGCCGTCCGGTCGGTCACCGCGAGTACCACGATCACGTCCGCGTAATGGCCGTTCGTGCAGAAAGTTTTTGTCCCGTTCAGCACCCAATGGTTGCCGCGGCGCTTTGCGGTCATGCGGGCGCTGCCCGCGTCTGATCCGGACGAAGGCTCGGTCAGTCCCCATGCGCCGATGAATTCGCCCGTAGCCAGTTTGCTCACGTACTTCTTTTTCTGCGCCTCATTGCCTGCAAGAAAAATGTGGTTGGAACAAAGCGACGTATGCGCGGCCACAATGATGCCTACCGATCCATCCACCCGCGACAACTCTTCGATGGCGATCACATACTCCACGTAGCCCATGCCAGCGCCCGCGTACTCGGCGGGGAAAACAATTCCCAGCAGGCCGAGCTTGCCCAGTTCCTTGACGATAGCCAGCGGAAACTCGCACGCTTCGTCCCATTTCATGACGTTGGGCTTGATCTCGCGCTCGGCGAACTCACGGACACTTTTCTTCAGATGCTGCTGCTCGTCGCTCAGTTGAAAATCCAAGACTTCCTCCACTCGTCCCGACTAGTTTTTCTGATTAGAGCACAGCGGCAGAAGAGGGAGAAGTTACTTCAGGCGGGAGAAACAAAAAGTGGGGAAAGGCGCATCATCACAAGGGATTGTGACCATGAAAGCCCACCGCCCAACCGACCGGATGGTTTGGCTGCAAAAACGCTTTGAAGGATTTTCGCCGAGCACCGCGAGAATCAGCGGACCACTTCATCCTCGAGAATGAACTTCTCGAACACTTCGTTCGAAAGCAACCGCCCGCGCGCCGTCAAGCAGACGAAGTCGGCTCGCCGCTCCATCAGCCCGCTCTCGACAAACTCTGCAATCGCGGCGCGAGCGCTTTCGATGGCTTCTGCGCCAAACCCCGCGGACAGCTCGCTCAGGTTAACGCCTCGGTTCAGCCGCAGCCCAAGGAAGAAACTCTCCTCTAACGCTGCCCGGCGCGAAACCTCGGTCCGCCGCAGGCCTGCCTTGCTCATGTACTGTTCCAATGAGTCCGCAGCCGCGAACCGCACCGCCTCAATGTCCGGCGTGGCAGAAGCCAGCATGGAGTGCGCGTCCACGCCAAAGCCGAGGTAAGGCAGCCGTGTCCAATACTTCAAATTGTGCCGCGACTCAAATCTTTCGCCTGCGAAGTTGGAAATCTCATACTGCGCAATTCCCGCCGCGTTAAGCTGCTCACAAGCCACAAGATAGAAATCCGCCATCGCCTCTTCATCCGGGACAAAGTGCGCGTGATAGCGTTTGCCCCCTGCCAGCAACTCGCGTCCGAGCCGCGAATCTTCGTCCACTTCAAGCATGTAGACGCTCACGTGCGGTACGCGGGTCGCGATGGTTTCCGCAAGAGACAACCGCCAACTTTCGGCGGTCTGATGCGGCAACCCGGCGATGAGATCGATATTGATGTTCGTAATCCCCGCCGCACGCAGCCGAGCAATGTCCTCCAGCACGGTCGTGCGCTTGTGCAACCGTCCCACCGCCGCCGCTTCCTGATCCACAAACGACTGCACTCCGAGACTCACGCGGTTCACACCGCAGCGCAGCAAACTCTCCACCACAGCCTGGGTCAACGTCCCCGGAGCGCACTCGACCGTGACCTCGGCATCAGGCTGCACGTCGAACTGCCGCCGCACTGTCGCAAAGATGCGCTCCAGTTGCCCAGCCTCCAGCACCGTCGGCGTTCCTCCTCCCAGGTAGATGGAATCCATAACTCGCTCCATCTCCCCGCCCATCTCGGCGGCAACCAGGGGCGCGTTCTCAATATCCGCACAAACGCGATCCACATAGTGCTCAAACACTGCCCTCGAAAACACGTCGGAGGCGAAGTTGCAGTAACTGCACTTGGTCCGGCAGAACGGAACCGAAATGTAAATCCCGGGCGGCATGCAACACCATTATCCCATCTCAAATCCATTCGCCCGTCCGGAAACCTTTTCCATCCTGTCGCCTGCCTCGGCCATCCATATTGAGGTACCCTGTTAAAGCGCCCCAGGCGCGCTTCACCACCCGATCGCCAAGAAACCGATGTCCCAGGAAGAAGAAGTATTAGGCAAAGCCTACGACAGCCGCCTGATGGCGCGCCTGCTGAAATATCTGCGTCCCTACCGCTGGCAGGTGGCGATCGCTTTGGTCTCGATCGTCCTGAAATCTTTCGCCGACGTGCTCGGTCCCTACCTCACTAAGGTTGCGATCGATCGCTACCTCGCGCCCGCCAAGGGCAACGTACCCGGCATATGGAGTTGGCTCAACTCCCGACCGATTATCGGTATCGCCCAGATCGCGGCCATCTATGTCAGCCTGCTGGTCTTCAGTTTCCTGCTCGAATTCCTGCAGACGTATTACATGCAGTGGACCGGCCAGAAGGTGATGTTCGACCTCCGCCGCCAGATTTTCCGCCACCTGCAACGCCTGCACGTTGCCTTCTTCGACAAGAACCCGGTCGGCCGCCTGGTCACGCGCGTCACTACCGACGTCGACGCCTTGAACGAGATGTTCACCTCCGGCGTGGTCTCCATCTTCGAAGACCTCTTCGTACTCTTCGGCATCCTCGGCGTCATGCTGTGCATGAACTGGAAGCTGGCGCTGATCACTTTTGCTGTGCTGCCGTTCATCGTGGTGGCCACCAAGATTTTCCGTGACAAGGTTCGCGATTCCTACCGCCGCATCCGCGTCGCCATCGCCCGCATCAACTCCTACCTGTCGGAACACATCAGCGGCATGGTGGTGCTGCAGCTCTTCAATCGTGAGCGCAAGGCCTACAACCGCTTCTCGGATATCAATCGCGTCCACATGGAAGCGTTCAAAGACGCAATCATGGCCTACTCGGTTTACTACCCCGCGGTCGAGATCCTCTCCGCCATCGCCATTGCCTGCGTAATCTGGTTCGGTGGCGGAGATGTGATGCGAAAGATCACGGCGAGCAGCGTTGCCATCAGCTTCAATTGGAAAACGCTGATCGCATTCCGCCTGCTGCCCACGGTGGCATCGCTCGGAGTGCTGGTCGCTTTCATTCAGTACGCCCTGCGCTTCTTCCGCCCGATCATGGACTTCAGCGAAAAATACAATATTCTGCAATCCGCCATGGCCGCCAGTGAACGCATCTTCAAGCTGCTGGATACGCCAGTGCAGGTAGTTTCGCCCGCAGTGACCAAGCGCCCCGAAGGCCCTGGCCGCATCGAATTCGATCATGTCTGGTTCGCGTACGGCGAAGCGCCGGAAGGCACAGCGACAACTGATCCGGCTCCCGACTGGGTCCTCCGCGACGTAACCTTCGCCATCGACCCCGGCGAAACCGTGGCCATCGTCGGCCACACCGGTGCGGGTAAGACCACGCTCATCTCACTCCTGCTGCGCTTCTACGACGTCCAAAAAGGCGCAGTCCGAATCGACGGCGTCGACGTGAGGGACATGGACCTCGTCGACCTGCGCAGCCGCTTCGGCGTAGTCCTGCAAGATCCATTCCTATTCAGCGGCACCATCGGCGGAAACATCCGGCTCGGAACAAAGCGAATCCAGGACGCAGACGTCGAGCAGGCCGCCGAAGACGTGAACCTCATCGACTTCATCCGCGCCCTGCCCAAAGGCTTCGACGAAGAAGTCCGCGAGCGCGGCTCCACGCTTTCCACCGGCCAGAAGCAGCTCATCTCATTCGCGCGTGCCCTGGCCCACGAACCGAAAATCCTGATTCTCGACGAAGCCACGTCGAGCGTGGATACCGAAACCGAATTCCGCGTGCGCGACGCCCTCAACCGCATGGTTGAGGGACGCACCTCGCTGATCATCGCCCACCGGCTCTCCACCGTGCAGCGTGCCGACAAGATCATCGTCATGCACAAAGGCCAGGTCCGCGAAATGGGTACGCACCAGCAACTCCTCGCCCAGCGCGGCATCTACTTCAAGCTCTACCAGCTGCAGTACAAAGATCAGGAATTGAGTGTGGCGCGGGCGCCTGCGACCGCGAATGCCGACGGCTTCAGTGAGCCAGAAGTCACCGCCAGCGCGGATGATTAGGTCGCGGCCTTACAATGCTCTCTTGCGAATCCTGATCTCAGCTGGTGAAGCTTCCGGAGAAATGTACGGCGCGCAGCTCATTGAAGCATTGCGCCGCCGCGATCCGCAGCTCGAATTCTTCGGCGTCGGCGGAGACCGCATGCGCGCGGCCGGCTGCGACACCGTCGTCGACGCCAAAGATCTCTCGGTTGTCGGCATCACCGAAATCCTCAGCCGACTGCCGCAGATCTACGGCCTCTACCATCATCTGATCAAAGAAGCCGACCGGCGCCAGCCCGACCTCGCCATCGTCATCGATTCGCCCGCCTTCAACTGGCGCGTAGCGCGGCAAATGAAGAAGCGCGGCATCCCCGTGGTCTACTACGTCGCACCTCAGTTCTGGGCGTGGCGCCAGGGACGCGTCCGCCTCATCCGCAACTACGTCGAGAAAGCCTTGGTGATTTTTCCGTTCGAAGAAAAGTTTTATCGCGACCGTGGAGTCGATGCGACCTTCGTCGGCCATCCCCTCGCCGACCTGCCGCACCCGGCCATCGAGCGTGCTGCTTACGCCGCGCAATTTCATCTCGACCCCGCAAAATATTGGATCACGTTGATGCCCGGCAGCCGCGTCAAAGAAGTGCGCATGAACCTGCCCACCATCCTCGAAGCAGCCACCCAACTCGGCAACGACTACGAATTTCTGCTCCCGGTCGCACCCACTCTCGACCGCTCCTTCCTGCAAAGCATAATTGGCTCAAGAACGACCGGGCACCCCATCACACTCGTCCCCGAATCTTTGCCCGCGCTCTGGCATTCGCGCGCCGGCATCGTAGCCAGCGGCACCGCCACCGTGGAAGCCGCCATGATGCGCACTCCGTTCATCATGGTCTATCGCGTCTCGCCCCTCACGTACCTGCTGGGTAAGCCGCGAGTCAAAGTCCCACACTTCGCCATGGTCAACCTGATCGCCGGGGAGCAAATCGTCCCCGAACTCGTACAGCACGACTTCACGGCTGCGAACATAATCGCCCGGATCAAAGAAATCCTTCCCGACGGCCCCGCCCGCGACCGCATGCTGGAAGGCCTAACCCGGGTAAAAGCGCTGCTGCATCCTCCCGAAGGCGGCGTTGCAGGACCGGTTCAGCACCCGGCAGACCGCGCGGCGGAGATTATCCTCACCCTGGGTCCGAGTTCCGCCGGAAGCCGGAAACCGGAAGCCGGAAGCCGCTAACCTTGTGCTCCCAGCATCTTTTAGTGGAGAATCTTCATCATAGGAATGGTTAGGCCCATTTCCNNCCTGCTGCTATTGGCTTTCGTCGCGATCCCCTCGTGGGCCGCGGAGAAGACTCGACTGCGCGTCGACGATTACCAGATCGAAGCCGAACTTACGCCTCATCTGCATCAGATTTCCGCGCGCGCGAAGGTTAAGTTCACCGCTCTTCAGGATCTGAACACCGCCATTTTCGAACTGCACAACGGCCTGCGTGTGACCCGCGTTCTCGACGACAAGAATCAGCCGCTATCGGCCGAGCGAGTTACGCAGGATTCAACCATCCGTGTGCCGCTTCCCGCCGGCCTCGCCAAAGACGCTTCCACCACCCTCACCTTCGAATACGAAGGCGAGATCGAAAGCGCGGACGACAGCCCTGTCCCCGGCCTCAAACTCGCTTACATCGGCGACGACACAAGCTATCTGCTCTACTCCGGACGCTGGTTCCCGGTGAGCGGCTACGGACTCAACCGCTTCACCTCCACCATCAGCCTTACCGTCCCGGCTCACATGCTGGTGATCGGCAGCGGAAAGTCCACCGTAACCGACAATCCTCCCTCCAAGAAGCCGAATTCCAACGGCCTTCCCACCAAGACATTTACCTTCGTCTATGCGAAGCCGAGCTTCCCCGGCACCATCGTCGCCGGCATCTTCCAGGAATATAAGAGCGACGAAGCCGGCATGGACCTGCACGTCTTCTTCAAACCTGACCACCAGAAACTCGCCCCCGAATACACCACCACCGCGGTCCAGGAGTTCACCTACTACATCACCCTCTACGGCACTCCTCTTTCGCAAAGGCTCAATGTCGTGGAACTCCCCGGCGACACCGTTCCCTACGCTTGGGGCCCGGAAATTGCCGGTCTCGCTAGCTCCTCCATCACCGAGAAAACAAACTATCGTCTCCTGGCCAACGCCATCGCCCATCAATGGTGGGGAGTTTCCGTAAGCCCCGCGTCGAAAGATGACTGGTGGCTCACCGATGGATTTTCGCGCTATTCCGAGGCTATGTACGTCGAAAGCGCGGCCGGATCCGCGGGTCTTGAGGAGGCTATCAAGGACATGTCGGTCGGCGCTCTGGCTTATGACAACATCCCGCTCTCCAGCGCCAGCAAACTCGATCCCTTCTCCACCGAGTTTCAGTCACTGGTCACCGACAAGGGCGCGATGATTCTGCACATGCTGCGCTGGGTACTCGGCGAAGACAAATATCTCAAGACCATGCGCGAGTTCGCCGAGACCTACGCCGGCAAATCGGCCACCATGGACGACTTCCGCACCATCGCCGAGAAATATTACGGCGACCAGCTCACCTGGTTCTTCTCCCAGTGGCTCGATTCCACCGGCGCCCCCGAATTCAAAGTGAAATACACCACCTACCGCCTCGGCAGCAACAAAGGCTTCCGCGTTACCGGCGAGATTTCCCAGGATCTCGATTTGTTCCGCATGCCGGTTGACGTACGCATCGATACCGACGGAAAAACGGTAAATAAGAACATCGAAGTGGTCGGCACTAACTCACCTTTTATCATTGAAACTTTCGGACGCCCGCGCCGTATTGCTGTCGATCCCGACCACCACGTGCTCACCAACTCCTCGGACGTGCGGTTGCGCTCGTCCATTCTCCGCGGCCAGGCTTTGCAGCAGCAGGGCGACCTGTCCGGTGCGCTTGCCGAGTTCAACAAAGCGCTTGACCAGAACAAGAACAGCTCTTTGGCCCACTACCGCGTCGCGGAGATTTTCTTCACGCAGAGAAACTATCAGGCCTCGGCCAACTCCTACCGCTCCTCCATCAACGGCGACGGCGACCCGCGATGGACTGAAGTCTGGAGCCACATTCAGCTGGGCAAGATTTTCGACGTCACCGGCCAGCGCGAGCGCGCCATCAACGAATACCGGCAAGCCATCCAGACCAACGACGATACCTTCGCCGCCCTCGCCGAAGCCCGCCGGTACCTGCAGAAAGCCTACGAACGGCCCAAGAACAAAGAGTAGAAAGTTGAGACAGCCCCTCAACCGCTCGTTGTGCCGTTTCCCAAAGCCTTAACCTTCTTTTCTCGCCGTGGGGAAAACTCCAGGACCTCACATGGCAAGACCTCACCACGCGGAGCGTCGCCAAAAGGCACAGAGAACCGCCGGACGTCGTCCCTCCTGCGACGAATGTGCCGACCGAACGAAGCCTCTCCCTGCCGCCCACAAACCTCCGCAAAATCGAATTGCACCTTTTGCAGCCCGTCTTTTTGCGCCGTGTCCCAGCGTGGTAGATTTTGTCCCCTTCGAACTTCTTGCGGCCGGCCATCGAAGATACCGGCTTCACCGCGTAATCGCTGAATCCGCGCCACAGCCCGGTCGACTACCCGTGCGAACTCGGCCCCGTCTTCGTCCTTGCGTCCCTCCCGCAAGCGTAGCCTTGCCTCCCGCACTGAAAACCAGGTGCGATTTCGCTTGGACTCCTTTGGGTTGCTCAGTCGAGACACTTCACAGAGATGAGCGTTGACTGCAAGTTCTTTTTCGCCGGATCTCGTGCCAGTTTTTCGCCCGCTGCCCGGCTTGCCGCGAACATATCGCGCGAACGGGGCCTCTTCGATCCGTCCATGAACTCCAGCTTCCTCGAACGCCTCCAGTGCAGCCGCCTGGGCGTGGGTCAGCCCTGGTTCGGCGCTGCCCTTGGGGAAAGTCCAGCGCCCGCTTCCGCGAGTCCGAACCAGCAGAAACTCGATCTCACCACCACGCACCCGGTAGCAAACCGCGGCCACCTGTTCGCATTCCCGCAATTTGCGGAGTTGCGCTAGTCGAACGAACTCAGCCGCCGGCTGCTGGGTACGAACCGGTGAGCGGACGAAAGCCAAACGCGAACCTCGCGCATTCCTGACATCAGCGCCCATCGCATCACAGTGCACGATGCCACCCGCCTCTGCCTAGAGCACAGCTTGGTTCTCGGCCAGTTGAAAAGCCTCGACCTGTTCCGGACCCCGAGATCCTGGCGGAATCTTTCTACATACTTGCATCCGACCGCAACGTGAAGACAGTATCTATCTTTCGCTATCCGCAATTCGCCGCAGGAGAATCTCTTGGAGAACATGCACTGCCTTCGCTGTAATCGCGAACTCGGGACCGGAAATAAATCCGTCGCCCTCTACATGTTCGCCCAGACCGTCGGAATAAGGCCGCGTCAGAAGTCCACCGCTCATCGCATCTCTTTCTGCCCCCAGTGCTCGGTCTCTCTGGCCATGGGTCCTCCGCCGGAAGGCGCGCTCAACCTCGCCGCGTGGGACATGATCCGCGACCTCGTGGGCTCCGACCCCGCCCTGAATCACGCGGCATGGGAGAGCTTGAGCGGAGTCCTGGCCTTACTCCCCGCAACCGGCACCGACGGCGCCGCTGGTTCCACCCAATCCGGTGGATCGTTTGAGTTCTGACAAAACTCGCTCTCGTCCTTAATCATTCAATCCCGCCAGCCTCAATCCTCATCTCCAGCTAACCTTTTTCGTCTTTGCGTGGTCTAAATAACCAACCACAGCAGGGGAACTTCATCTGACCCGGCTGCGTACTACTAACCAGATGCTTGAACAAGAACCGTTCAGGCGGGATTGAGACCCCTCGCCTGAACGTTCGCCCGGAACCCCCACGCACCTCCCAAGAGGCGTGGGGGTGTACTCCATGCGAATACTTCTCGATATCGTCCGCCAGTCGCTGTCCACTCTCTGGGCGCACAAGCTACGCTCGTTCCTTACCATGTTCGGGATCGCATGGGGCGTGGGCTCGTTGCTGCTCCTGGTGGGTCTGGGAGAAGGTTTCCGCAGCGGTCAGGACAAGAACCTCGCCCAACTTGGTCAAGACATCATGTTCCTCTTCCCCGGCCGCATTCCGGCCGTGGCCGGCAGCTACACCTCAGGGCAGCCCTATTACCTGACCTATGGCGACTACTTCGCCATCCGTGACCAGTCCAGATTCCTGCGCGCCGTTTCTCCCGTGCTGGAGCGTGAGGACATCCGCGCCGTCAGCGACTATGGTTCCACCAACGGCCAGGTCTTCGGCGTCGCTCCCGAGTACAACCAGATTCGCAATACTCCCATCGAGCCCGGTCGCTGGTTTAACGACGAGGACAACTCCCAGCATCGGCGCGTTGCCGTGGTGGGGTGGGAACTGCTCAAGAACATGTTTCCCGGCGAGCCTGCCGTGGGCAGCACCATCCTGCTCAACGACATGGATTTCAAAGTGATCGGCGTCATCCCCAAGATCGGCAAGGAAGGTGAGAACGGCACCAACCACCGCATCTTCGTGCCCTTTGACACCATGCGCATGCTTTTTCCCCTCAAGGCCCAGAACACGGAAAATGCCATCTCATTCATCAACTACCGGCCCATTAAGAAAGAGTTGCACGTCGAAGCGATGAATGAAGTTCACGCGATTGTCGCCCGGCGTCACGGTTTCGATCCCCGTATCGACGACGCGTTTCAGGATTGGGACACCATCGACGGCGCCATCCGCGTGGCCAAGATTTTTGACGCCATGGATTGGTTTCTCGGTGTTGTCGGAGTCGTTACTCTCGCCCTCGGCGCCATCGGCATCATCAACATCATGCTGGTTTCGGTCACCGAACGAACCCGGGAAATTGGCCTGCGCAAGGCTCTCGGCGCCACCCACCGCAACATCATGACGCAGTTTTTCGTGGAAGGCGCATTCCTCACCGCATTCAGCGGCTGCATCGGTTTGGCGATCACCACCGCCTTCGTGGCCCTGCTGGCGCAATTGCCTTCCCCGGAAGGATTCGATACGCCGCGCATCGTGCCCGCTTCCGCCGTAGTCGCAATTCTCTCGCTGTCGGTGGCCGGCATCGTCGCCGGCCTTTATCCCGCTCGCAAAGCCGCACTGCTTCCGCCTGTGGAAGCCCTGCGGCAGGAGTAAGAAAATGCAGAAGTCAAAAGTCAGAATGCAAAGTACAAGAAATCCGTTCTTACTTTTGCATTCTGATTTCTGCCTTCTGACTTTGGAGTAATTATGCTGGGCGATCTCAGTTCGCAAGCGTTCAACGCGCTCAAGCACAACCGCCGCCGCTCCCTGCTCACCATGCTGGGTATGGCGTGGGGCATAGCCACGGTGGTTTTGCTCTTGGCCTACGGTGCCGGCTTCGAGAGCGCCTTAATGATTGCCTTTCGCACCTTTGGCGGCAACCTGGTCGCCATTTTTCCCGGACGTACTTCCCTGCAGGCTGGCGGCACCAAAGCGGGCATGCAGGTTCGCCTGACTCGTGACGATCTCGACTTCCTGCGCGCCGAGATCCCCATGCTCACCCGCATCTCTCCCGAAGTCGATAAGCAAAGTCTGGTGGCTTTCGGCACTCGCAGCAGTAGCTACGGAGTTCATGGCATCTATTCCACCTATGAGAAAATTCGCGCCCTCGACGTGGGCGAAGGCTCGTTCTTCGGCGAGCAGGACGATTTCACCCACACGCGCGTAGCCGTCATCGGCGCCACCGTCAAGAAGAAGCTTTTCTCTGGCCAGAATGCGCTGGGCGAGAACATTCGCGTCGATGGCATCTCCTACAAAGTGGTCGCCGTCCTCCGGCGCACCATCTCCAACGGCGACGAAGACATGAACTCCCTGGTCTACGTCCCCTACAGCGCCATGAGCGACCTCAAGAATACTTTCTATCTTGACGGCATCATGATGGATTACGAGGGCGACCACAGCAAGGTGGTCGAGGCCATCCGCAATTCCATGGCCTTCCATCACAACTTTAATCCCAAGGACGACCGCGCCATCTTCGTCTTCGACGCCGTGAAAGATCTCGCCGACCTCACCGTGATTACGGTCGGCATCAAGGTTCTTCTGGGCTTTATCGGCCTGCTGACGCTCGGCATCGGCGGCGTCGGCCTGATGAACATCATGCTGGTCTCAGTCACCCAGCGCACCCGTGAAATCGGAGTGGAAAAAGCCCTGGGCGCGCGGCGCTGGCACATTCTGGTCCAGTTCCTCGCCGAAGCTCTGGCGATCACCGCTCTGGGCGGCCTGTTGGGCGTTGTCCTGGCTTATCTCGTCTCCTGGAGCGTAGGCTCGCTCACCCTGTGGAGCGCCTTCATCGAAGACGCTAACGAAGGCGATATCCACCTCTACATCGACTCCGCCACGCTGATCTGGTCGACGGTGATCCTCAGCTTCGTCGGCATCGTCAGCGGTATGCTGCCCGCCATCAAAGCCGCGCGCCTCGATCCCATCGAAGCCCTGCGCTACGAGTAGATTTCATCGGGACTGTCATCCTGAGCGCAGTTGTTGGTTCGCGAAGCGAAGCAACAACGCAGTCGAAAGCCTGCCCTGAGCGAAGTCGAAGGGGATCCCTAGCAGCTCCACATCACCGGCGGCCCGACAAGGCGTTCCCGCCACGGTCCTTCGCTCCCTTGACGCGCGATAGAGCATTGAGTAGTCGCCGAGCATTCTTGCGTGACCGCAACAGGTGCGCAGTCTCATCCAGCCCAGCCGATTCATTTGCCGGAGTTCGGACGCCGATTCTTGTTTCATTTTTTCGAACCGCCGCGACTTCCCCTTCGCCGCCTCATCTCAGCCTGGAGAGGCTGTCGCACTCAACCTACTTTACAATCATTCAGTGTCCGAGTCTTCTAATCCCCGCCTCGATCGCGTCCTCGCCCAACTTCGCCTCTACGAGCATCCCCTGCTGAACTTCTCCGCGCGCTCCAAAGGCGAAGGCGTCGAAGTCATCATCCAGTTCAAAGACACATCAATTCCGGTGCACATCTATCACTTCGATCTCCACCCCCGCGACCTCGACCACCCGCAGTTCGAATGGAGCTTCCAGCGCCAGCTCTACGACGCCCTCCACGACTACTTCGTGGAAATGTTCATCCGCACGCCGCAAGACCGCGACGACCGCCGCCGGAAGGAATTGTGAATCCTCTACGTCAAAAGATCGAGCGCGAAATCCGCGAGCGTGGCCCCATCCCCTTCTCGCGCTACATGGAACTCTGCCTCTACGATCCCGAACTCGGCTACTACTCGCGAAACGCGCAGCAGTTCGGCAAGGCCGGCGATTTCTACACCTCCAGCGATGTCCACGCCGTCTTTGGCCGACTCCTAGCCCGCCAGTTCGACGAGATGTGGCGCGCTCTCGGCTCGCCCGAGCGCATCGAACTAGTCGAACTCGGCCCCGGCCGCGGCCTGTTCGCCCAAGATGTTCTGGGCTGGTCGGAAAAGAAATTTCCGGATTTCTTCCGCGCGCTGCGCTACCTTCTCATCGAAAGCTCGCCCGCCTTACGCGAGCGAATCAAAGCGACTCTGGCGGATCATTTCAAGGCGGGGAAAGCAGCATGGATCAGTGGCGACGAGATCCCCCGCGTAGAGGAGACCGGGAAGGGCACGACTTCAGTCGTGCCGTCAAATGCGTTTATGAATGGGGGCTTTAGCCCCTGAGGGAAATCTCTCAACCCCATGACCGAAGAAGATCCAATCC
>PMXH01000124.1 GCA_003165855.1 Acidobacteriaceae bacterium
TCGCTGCCGCCGTACTTGTACACCAGAGTATCCTTGTGACGAATTGTCAGCAGCGCCGCCACTGGACGGTCGCCCTGAAACGCCACTCGGACTTTGAGGGCGTCCCCAAAGCAATCCATCAAATTGACAAACCATTTCCGGGGCTGGGGCGGCCGATTGTGCCGCTGTCGCGTAATGGTATGCAGCTTGTAGAAGAGGTCCAGCAGTTCGTCTGTGGATCCTTCGCGACACTCGAGACCTTCGCGTTCCGCCCGGAGAATCTTGCGCTGCGTCGAGCTCTTGTGACAGTTGCGGAACAGCGTATCGAGGTCCGGCCGAAGATCGAGTTGATGAAAGGTATAGGGTACGGTTGTGTGCGGCAGGGAAGTGACGATCTCGAACCCTTGCAGAGGGCGCATTTCGATGTAACGCCATTGCCCGCCGCGGCCCTCCTGATCGAGAGCAACCGCGATGGCCTGCATATCCTCTGGCCTGTCCACCAAGGGCTCACAGTGATCGGAGAAAGGTAGCGAAACCAAGCGGCGCCCGGTCAGCCAGCTCTCCACCCGGCAAAACACCACGCCATTCTCCAGATCCTGGCCAGATGGAGAGGTTGTATAAGCAATCGGCCGATATCCGTAGGTGCGGGAAAGCGCCTCCAGCCACGCCGAGGAATGAAAGAGGGAGCCACGGGGATGTCTCCGAACGAACTCCTCCCAGCGACGATCCTTCAGCGGCTCGATGCAATGACACTGCCAATGAGCCGACTTGGACTCGACGACCGAGGGTGTTTCTTCCGGCTGGCTCAGGCACTCAACTACCGATGTTGCGGTCAGGGTGTTCTCTCCTCGGCTACAAACGAATGAACTGCAAGTGCATGCTGTGCGACGATCTAAAAGGCATCATCGCTGAATAAGGCTCGGGGCGTTTGCGCCAGGATTTGCAGGTCCAGCCACAGAGACCAGGTCCGCACGTATTGCAGGTCGAGACGCACCATGTCGTCAAAGCGTACGCGGCTGCGCCCCTTTACTTGCCACAGGCCGGTGATTCCCGGCTTGACCTCGAGCACCCGGCGGCGATGCCAAATGTCATATTCCTGGCATTCGTAGGCGATCGGCGGCCGGGGGCCGACCAGCGACATCTCGCCGCGCAACACGTTGATAAATTGCGGGAGTTCGTCCAGGCTGGTCCGGCGGAGAATCGATCCAATCCGGGTGATGCGCGGGTCGTTGGTCATTTTGTAAACCGACTTACTTCCCCCCTCCGCCCCGCCGTCGTGGTCCCCGTTGATGACACGCTTCATGAACTCCTGATGGATCTTTCGGTCATTGTTCGCATACATCGAGCGGAACTTGAGGAAAGTGAAAGGTTTGCCGAACTGACCGAGGCGCTCCTGCCGGAAAAGAATCGGCCCCTTGGAACTCAACTTGACGAGTGCCGCGACCACCAGAAAAACGGGAGACAGCAGCCCGAGCGCAGCTAGACTGCCTACGATGTCGATGCTTCGTTTCACCATGCGGCTGAATTTCTGTTCTTGGTTGCGGTTTACAAAGTCGGGATAAAGAGTCGGATTGCCGTGCGTACTCTCCTGATCCCAGGTCTCCGGGAAAACGTGCATCGACATGCTGACCTGGCTGAATTTCTCCAGGCTCAGATTGTTTCGCAACGTCTCGCTGACCCGGCTCATCATGGTGCCCACAATCGATTCCCGATCGGCGGCGCTGATGTCGGTAAACATCACCCCCACGATTGAATGGTTCTTGTACCAACCCGTCACATCGGTCTCTCGCGTGGCCAGGGACAACGCAGACAGGATTTTGGCCAGCACTTTTCCATTTCTATCGGAGGGCAGACAATTTCCCGCGTCCAGAAGCATGAGCAGGAACGGCTTTCCCGAGCGTTCCGTCCGCTTGCGCTCGAGCGCAATGATGCGATGAAAGGGCTCTTCCCCCAGGACGCTGAACGTTTGAGCCGGCAGGGGCCGGGCCGGCGGAGAAGCTACAGGCGTATTGGAGCGACTCGACTTCACGACTTGTCTCCCTGGCGCTGCTCCGCCTTGACCCGAAGCAGCCACGAATGATTTGTCAATTAGCTTGGACATTGGGCTATGTGCAGTTTAGGGAGAGGGGTTGTTTCAGGGCCCTTGGTTTGAGCGCTTAAGGTCTACTTGCTTACTGTTCCTGGTTGGGGCGGCGGCTGGCCTCGGCCGGCTCGCACGGATGATAGCAATTTTCTCTCGCACCAATCGCCGCCGCAGTCGTCAGGTGGAGAGGGCTTCCCAGCTGGAACTCTTTATGGATGCCGGCCAGCGCCGCGTTCACGTCTTTCTTCGGCACCACGAAGGAAATCGTGCATTCCGACGAGCCTTGTGCGATCGCGATGATGTCCACGTTTTCCCGGCCCAGCGCTCCGAAAGTGCGGCCCACAATTCCGGGTACCGATCTCATGTTCTGACCCACGACCGTGACCATGGCGACGGTTGGGTCGAGGGCAATATGTTCCGCAGGCTCATGCGCCAGGTCATGAGCAAACTCGTGTCGCAATGCCTCAACCACGCACTTGCCGAGTGCAGAGGAAATAACCAGGCACAAGTCGTTTTGCGAAGATGCTTGTGAGATCAGCAGCACATCGGCTCGAACCGCTGCCGTAGTCCGGAAGGTGCGGCCCAGAACATCCTGCACCCCGGCCAAACCCGGGCCTCCGACAGTGATCAATGCCACGTCGCTGATGGCAGTAAGCGCTTTCACCCCGGCAACGCTCGGCGGGCCCGTAGGCGTGATTTTCGTGCCCGGCCGTTCCGGAGCGAAGGTGTTGCGGATCCAAAGGGGGATGCCGCATTGCATGACCCCGCGAAGAGTTTTCGGATGCAGAACCTTGGCCCCGAAGTACGCCAGTTCGGCCGCCTCGCGATAAGAAATCTCCGGGATCGTGCATCCCCCCGGCACCAGCCGCGGGTCGGCGGTCTGCAGCCCGTCCACATCCGTCCAGATGATAATTTCATCCGCGCGCAAAGCTGCGCCCAGAATGGTCGCCGAGTAATCCGAGCCTCCGCGGCCAAGAGTTGTAAGCAAGCCGTCGGGTGTGGCGCCAATGAAACCGGTGATCACCGGGACGATGCCCTGTTCCAAAAGTGGGCGCAGACGGTGGTGGCAGCGATCCCCGGTCAGATCCATCAACGGGTCGGCAGCCCCGTGGCAGGAGTCCGTAACCACAAGTTCCGTGGCTTCGATGGCTTCACTGGCCACTCCGCGCTCGGCCAGCGCTGCGGCGACGAGCGGGGCAGAAAGGCGCTCCCCCAGACTCGATATGGCATCACGCGCCCGCGGCGTCAACTCGCCGAGTAGCATCGTGCCCTGGCACAGGCGGTCGCCCTCCTGCAATAGCTTCTGTACTTTGCCCCCGAAGCCGCTCCGCTCCGCCGTCGAATGGATCAATGCGTCGGCGGCCGCGTCGTGCTGTCGGCGCAGTTCCCCGAAAATCGCCGCCACCGCCTCGCCATCCCCGGCCTCCGATTGAGTGGCGGCCGCGACCAATCGGTTGGTCACTCCACTCATCGCGGAGACCACCACCACGACATGACTGTCGCGCGCAGCGGCGCGGATGATTTCCACAACCTTTCCGATGGCGGAGGCGTCGCCCACCGACGTCCCGCCAAATTTCATGACTCGAATGGGCTTCCTCAGATGGCGGCGCAATTCTCCTTGCACCGCACCCTGAACAGGGTGATGCTGCAGGAAATGTCTGCTCTGGAAACCAGCGCGCCCCGAGCGATTATTCACGGGAGGGGTCATAGACGTGGGAGGCCTACCGGCGATAGACTCTGCACCTGATTTTCTTTGGGATGGCGAAGCTTCTGCTTCCAGCGTTTCCCTACGCACGCACGAATCAACGCAGGTTCTTCCCAGGGAACGTCGTGATAGCCCGATAGCAGAAACGAACTCGCGGGGTCCCTCATCCACTCTTGCGGGAACAAAGCGATGGTGTCGTTCTCCGTCACCTTGGGGGCCGCATGGCAGGGCTCGCCGGACAGGGCGGAATACAAAGCTGCGGGCAAGTCGTGTCCCGGCCCCAGCGCCAGGTGTCCTACCTGAGTAGCGCGGGGATTGATTTCGATCAGATGCGCGTTTCCCGTGTCCGCCTCCAGCATGAAATCAAACCCCTGCAGTCCGGAAAGATTCAACTGGCCGACCATCTCCTCGGCGGCGGCGGACATTTCAGCGTTCTCAATCAAGCGGAGGACGCTGGAGGGCCCGGCCGCATCCCGCTTGTTGATCACTTCGAAATGAAGGCTCGCGAGCACGCTCCCCTGCCAACAGGCGACCGCGCTGGTAGCTTCGCGGCCGGCCACAAATTCCTGCGCATTCACCACGGATCGGCGGCGCAGCAAAGACGGCCAAACCAGCGTCTTGTCCTGATCCACCAGCGCCCGTTTTGCCGCCCGAGCCAGAAGAGGAGGGGCCTCGAGGGCGCGAAAGGCCTGTTCCGCCTGTTCTAGCGTGTACACGACTCGAACCCCGTCGCCACCGGAAGTTCCGTTCGCCTTCAGCACCGTCGGGAAACCCACTTGGGCGACCCATTTTCTGAGATCATTCAAATTTGCGATCACCGCGGTCTTCGGGGCACGCACCCCTGCCTTCCGGGCCAAGTCAATAAAACCGCTTCTGGCATACACCACGGGGAAACTCTCGGCTGCGCCCAGCGAGCGCTCGATCAGGGCGCAAATCCACCGTCCGGCTTCCCCGCGTCGCCGCTCCTGATCGTAAAGGCGGTGCAAGTGAGCGGTGGCCAAATCATCTCCTGGGACGACAAAATCCGGCTTCGTCGCCGCGACCGCATCCGCGAACGACTTCAGCGGCATCAGGCCCCAGTAGGGATGAGTTTGCCGCACCGCGCTCATCTTGCGCAGCGGATGTTGCGCCGGACACACGGCGTCCACGGTACACCCGGCGCCGGCCAGAGCCATGGCCAGCCGGGCGGTGGGCAACCAGCGCGAGGTCGTGGCAATCAAGACGGTTGGCTTCACCTTTGGACCAGCCTCCGCGCCTCGTCATGCGGGGCCAGGTCGGGATACAAAGTTGGGTCGCCAGGCATCGCCGAGATTCGAGCGCCGCGGTCTTCGGGAAAGAGATGAAAGGAAATGCTGACCTGGTTGTATTGCCTTGCACTGAGACGGCTTCGCAGCGCCTCGCGCACCCGGGTCATCACGGCCGTCACAATCGAACTGCCATCCTCGACCGTGATTTCCGTGAACATCACACCGATCACGCCATCGTCCTTGTACCAGCCGGTCACATCGGTCTCTCGGGTGGTCGCGGCCATCGCGGACAGTACGATCCCCAGGGCTTCGCCGTTCTTGTCGGAAGGAAACTGGGATTCCATTTCGATGAGCATCAGCAGAGAAGGCTTTCCCGAACGCTCGGCTCTCTTTCTCTCATGCCAGATCACCCGGAGAAAGGCTTCCTCGCGCAAAGTACTGCAGTCGGCAGCCCGCGCCGGTGCGGCCGGACGACGAGTTGAATGGGAAGTCATATTGGAGCGGCGTACGTTCATTGATTCCTCCGCCGTTTTCGCTTCTTCGCCGGCAATTGCCAGTGAATCTGCGAACGGCTTGGTGTATTCGTGTAGGGGGAGATGTAGAACCCAGAAGGCGTCAGCCGCCTGGCTTACGTTTGCTTACTTCCTCGAGGGGGGAGAGTCGGGGATGCTGCCGGACCGTACCGTTGATAGTAGTCGCTGTGGGCCGCGTCGGTGGAACCATTCACCAACGCTCCCAGCAGCTTTGCCGGTTCCAGCGCTTCCAGGCCGCGCTGTAGTTGCTGTTTCTCGGTGATGCCTTTACGCGTAACCAATAGGATTCCATCCGCCAGACGGGCCCAGATGCTGGTGTCGGCCAGGGGCAGCACCGGCGGAGAATCGATAATGATCCAGTCGAACCAAGCTGTCAATTGCTCCATCGTGGGGGATAGCTTTCCGGACTGCATCAGCTCCAGCGGATTCTCGGGGGCGCTGCCCGCCGGCAAGACCCAAAGCCCCAGAGCCTCGAGCCGGTAGATGTTCATGGTCTCGCTTTCCCCCCGGAGCCACTCGCTTAAACCCGGAACTCGGCCCAACCCAAACTTCTGGGCAACGGTGGGCCGGCGCAGGTCGCCCTCGATCAACAGCGTTTTGTGCTGTTTTCTTCGGGCCAGGGTGCAAGCCAGGTTGGCCGCGACCGTGCTCTTGCCTTCCTGGGGAATGGTGCTGGTAATCAGGACTTTCTTCAGCGGACGCGTTTGCCGAAGTTGCCGCAAACGAACCGCCAGAAAGCGGAATTTCTCGGCCCCCAGGCTTTCCTCTTCTCCGACCGACACTAACCGGCTATTGGGCAATATCGAAACCGGCAAAGCCGGAAACTGCTCCAAGGGATCCGCGTCCTCCGGGAGGGCGACACCCGGTGCGATCGTGGGCGCACTCGCGCCTCGCCGCTTGCGTTCGGCGGCCTGCAGCAGTTCGGTCGCGACAGAATACGTCGAGGGCTCGGCGAGGGACGACTCCGCCCCCGCGCGTTCCGCTTCCGATCTTTGTAGTGCGTCAAATATGTGGCTCATTTTTTATATTCCCGGTCTATCCGCTCACTGCTCCGTTAATCGGACGGGCACACGGGCCGCCAGTTCCTCTTCCCGCGCTTGCTCGCCCTGCAGGCGGGTATAGAGTTCGAGCAACGTCCTGGCCGCTTTCCGGTAATCGAGTTCGTCCGGCATTTTCCCGGTTTCCACCGGGACCGTGTGAACCCCCAGGCGGAAATCTTTCGCGATACCTTCGATGATGTCGGGAGCCACACTGGCGGCTTGCCTGGCATAGGCCGCAATCAACGCGTTCTCGCAAATGGTATTGATCAACCGGGGAATTCCCCGGGCGTGCCGGTGGATCGCCGCAACCGTCTCCTGCGGAAACAGCGAGGAGGGGTTGGGACTTCCCGCCAGCTGAAGCCTGCGCTCGATATAGCCCTTGGTTTCGTTCAGATCGAGCGCCAACAGATGGGAACGCAGCGCGATTCTTTGCTTCAGCTGCCGCAACTCGACCGAGTCCAGTTTCTCGTCCAGTTCAGGTTGCCCGACCAGCAGGATCTGCAGCAGTTTCTCGTCCGCGGTCTCCAGGTTCGTCAACAGCCGGATTTCTTCCAGAATGTCGGTGGATAAATGATGCGCTTCGTCGACCACCAGCACCGTAGTCAGTTTCTTTTCGCCGCGCGCGACCACGTAACCGGCCAACTGCAGCAGCAGTTCACTCTTGTTCTTGCCGGCGGCGGGCAGTCCGAGATCGCCGGCGATATATTGCAGGAACTCGAGCGGCGACAACCGTCCGTTGAATACGTAGGCGTACTTGACGTCATCGCTTTGCTTCAGCAATTGCAGCAGGCACCGGAGCAGAAGAGTCTTGCCGGTTCCCACCTCCCCGGTTAAAACCACGAACCCTTTGTGCCGTCTGACGCCGTAATACAGTGCAGCCAAGGCTTCGTTGTGCCTCCGGGTGGCGAAGAGGAACGAAGGATCGGGAGTGATCTCGAACGGGTTGCGCTTCAAGCTGTAAAAAGTTTTATACATGGATACTGTCGCTAGCCGCGCAAGTAACTGAGGGCCGACCCCAGCAGAATCGTAACCGAAACGACAGCTGCCGTCACCCAGCCCAACCACAACCGCCTGCGTTCAGTTTGCTCGTCTGCTGCCGCTACCAGAGCTGGGATCTCCGAGATCACCGGTACCGGCAGCAGCTTCTGCAGTTCCTTCTCGTCATAAATCCGGTCATCCATCATTTCGAAAGCCCCGGCCACAACCGCGCCCAGCGCCAATCCGATGCCCAGCCCAATCACGCAGAACTTCAGGCGATTGGGAAAGTCAGGTTTCAGAGGCAGGCTGGGAGGATCGACAATGCGAAAACGTTCCCCCTGCTGCAGCAATTCCATGCTGGTGGCCATGGCCGATTCGTTCTTCTTCTTCAACAGCTCGTCGTAATTTGCTTTGGATTGATCGTATCCCCGGGTTAAATCAGAGAGCTGTTGCTCGCGCACCGGTTCCTGATTCAGCCGTGCCTGGTAGTCCGTAACCTTGGCCTTCAACTCCGTAACGCTGCGCTCGCGGTTGGCAATCTCCACCCGGTTGGCCTGGACCTGACCCTGCAACTGGACCATGGGGGACGACGCGTCCCGCATATCGGCAGCGTCCGGTGCCGTCGTGCTGCCGGCCGTATCCGTCGGCGCGCCGGAGGCTTTGGCTTTCAGGTCGGCGACGATCTGGCTCCTCATTTTTTCGGTTTTGGCGATTTGTTCCTTGACCTTGCGCACGTCGGGATGGCGGTCGGTGTAATGCGAGCTGAGATCCGCCAGTTGTGCCCGGAGTTTGTCCAACTCTTCATCGATCGCCGGCAATCCCACGGTCGTGCCGCCTGCCGCTTTCGGCGTGCCTTGCAGCGAGCGGTACTGATTCACCAGAGTTTCCAGGTAGACCCGCTGCTGTTTCGCCGTATTCAGCGCATCCTCTTCCGTCTGCAACTGGGACTGCATGCCGGCCAGAATCTGCAGGTTGCTGCCTACTTGTGCGGGCAGCTCTCCGACGTGTTGTCCCTTAAACTCGCGAATCTTTTCTTCCTGATCGGACAAAATCTTTCGGGCCGTCTCCAATTGGCCTTCGAGAAATTTTGTGGTGTCTTCCGACTGCTGTTGGCGCACTTCCAGGTTCTCGCTGATGAACAGGTTGGTGAGCTCGCTGGTCACTTGCTGGGCTACATGCGGATCGTGCGAGGAGTAGTAAACGTTAAACGAGCTGACCCGGCCTTCCCCGTCGCGCACCAGTTCGATTTCGATCTCCTTCCGCATCCGCTCCACCTTGTCGTCGGGCGTAAGGTGGCCGTGCGAATCCCCGTACAGGTTCAGCTGATCGATGATGTGCAACAAGCGGGTGCGGCTGAGAATCTGCTGCGTAATGCTGCGCAGCCGGTCTTGCAGATCGTCGTTCACATTGGGCGTGACATAGTCCTTCGGCATGGTGGGCTGCTCGACCAGAATCAGCGTGCCGGAGCGGTACCGGGACGGCAGAACCCAGCTGGCCCCCCATACCGCAAGCCACCCCAGAAGCAGCGGGATCAGGAACTGCATGTGACGCCGGCGCACGATCCCCAGATAATGCGGGAGATCGAACCCGACTGGACTTTTCTCTTCGAGATCTTCAGACATAATTTATCTTCTTCACGTTCACGTTCACGCCTGTCTTCTTCACGACTATTTCGGGACTATCTTCCTAGCGGTCTGGCAAATTGATAAGAGATCGCAATCCACTCCCGGTTGGTGTCGGGATTCGCGGAAAAGACGCTGTAAGTCTGGTGCAGCCGCGTGTATCCAGCCTGCACATTCAGATGTTCGCCGACCTGCCGCTGCAGGGAGGCGCTGCCTGAGACGGAATGGCCGCCCAGGTCGGAAACCGCGAGCACGCCATTGTTCGCGTAAGAGCCCGCCAGCGAGGCGCTGAAGTTGCGCGTGAGCTGTTGCCGCACCGAGGCATTGGCGCTATCCAACTCGACCGCCCCAATCAGCCCGCCGCCGCTGCTGACGCTGTGCGAATAGCTGATGGCCACACCGGCATGCTGCGCCTGCCAGTTCAAGCTGGCGCCGCCCGCCGGAGACCAGGACCGCGCTGCTACCACCGTCGGCAGGCCTGCGCCGGGGTACTGCGGGCCGGCGCTGTAGTATTGCGGACCGCCAAACAGCGAAAACGAGAATCGGGGCGCCGGATAGAACGTATAGAAGAGAAAAACGCCGTCCGTCTCGGTCTGGTTGGTCCCGGCACCCGCATAATTCGGGTAAGAGAGCAGATCCTGATATTGATACGTCACCCCGATGTAGTTCTGCTTGGAGAGGCGGTAGCTGTAGAACGCCGATCCTCCCCGCGCAGCCGCATCATAGAGCCCCGGCACTTGGGTTGGATTCGGGTAGTGCAGATTGGTAAAGGTTCCGCTCGCCCCGATCATCGAATTAGCGCTGNNAGCGCTGAATTGATAGGTAATTCCCGCGTTGCCATTGTTGTTGAGCCGGTCTGCCAGCGGCGCAATCACCGAATCGTTCGCGCCCTGCGCCGACCCGGAAACCGCGCCGGCTAAGCCTTGATCCGGCTGATTGAATACATCCGACGATTTTTGGAACGAGTCGCGCAGGCTGACCGTCACATGCGGACTCAGCCGGTACTGCAAATCCAACGACAGGTTCTGATCCGCTTCATTGCGCGAGCTGGTGCGCTGATAGAACGTGAATCCCGGAGCGTAGGAGATTACCCAGTGCAGCCGCGTCAGGGTCTGGTCGAGCGCGATCGTAGGCCAGATCGAATAACTCACATCACTCACCGGAGTGGCGCTGGTGACTCCCAAAACATTGTCGGAGTAAGCCGTATTGAAGGTCACGCCACCCCGCAGGTAGTTGGCTCGCTCCTCGGAGGCAAACGTCAGCGGATAGACCTGTCCGCTCACTGGAGGAGGCGTCAGCATGCGGTCTTCGCTGTTATTGTTCTGGTCGCCATTGATGGAGACGGAAATCAGGGGCCCGCTCACCGCCGGCGCCGGGACAGTTGGTTGCTCCTGCGGCCAAACGGGAACGCTGGCCAGCAAAACCAATCCCAGCCGGAATGTATCGAAGGTCTTCATGAGAATGATGGTGCTTACGGAATGGCGCTTACGGAATAGTGTTTACGGAACGATGATCGTATCGCTGGGCTGAAGCTTAATGTTCTGCGCCATATTCTTGCCTTGACTGACATCCTTGTAATTAAACGGGATGCGCGACTCTCCACTCGAGCCTTGCCGGAGCACGTAGATGGATTTCTTTTTGGCGAAGTCGCGGAAACCGCCGGCCAGCGCAATCGCGTCCAGCACCGTCGGAGAATTGGCGATCACGTACGATCCCGGCTTCACCACCTGGCCCAGGATGTTGAATTTCTGGCTGTTGACCTGCTGCACCATCACCGTAACTTCCGGCTCCGAGATGAAGTTCTTCAGCTTGCTGGCAATATCTTTTTCCAGCTTCAAGGGCGTGAGCCCGGCGGCCTGCACCTCCCCGACCAGCGGAAGCGAGATCTTTCCGTCCGAGCGGACCGGAATCGAGCGCGAGATATCGGGCTCTTTCCAGACATTGATGGCCAGCACGTCGTCGTTGCCAATCACGAAACTGTCGTCGTGCGGCTTCCCCGCCGAAGGGTCCACCTCGTGGCCCGGCGCGGCGCTTTGCGCGCAGAGCACACTGCTGAACAGAGCGCAAAACAGGAACACGGCCGTTCGTCCACTCCACCGGGTGTATGCGTCTGTTCTCATAAAGGCTCCTTGCCGATCAATGCCGATCAATTCCAGAGATATTTCCAGAGATATTCCGAATGGCCCGGTTCAACTTGCCTTTCCGTTGCCCTTGACCTCGTCGCCGTATACCGAAAACTCTTCGACCGGCGGCGGGGCAAGATAGGAGTCGGGAGCCCGCATGTGGTATTGATCGATCTTGTACAAAAGTGTGCGATAGCTGACCCTGAGCAACCGCGCAGCCGCCTTGCGGTTCCAGCCGGTGCGCCTTAGCGCCGCCCCGATGGCACTCTGTTCTGCTTCCGATTTGATGCCCTGGATCAGGGACTTCAGCGATTCGGGCCTGGATTGTTTCGGCCCCGATTCGTTCTCTTCCCATGCCGTCGCTGCCACTCTCACTGCCCGGGAGACGGGAGCGACTTCGAGACTCTCCGCCGAGTCTAAACCCATTTCACCGAGAGTCAATTCCTGGTCGCCCGCAACCAGGTGGCGTTTCACGAAGGTTTCCAGTTCGGCCAGGTTTCCCGGCCAAGAATAATTTTGGCAAGCCTCCAGCATGGAGGATGAGAACCCGCGGGGAGGAAGGTTGTAGTGCTTGGCCAGCTTGTGCATCAGGTACCGCAGCAGGATTGCAATCTCGTCTTTTCGCTGGCGCAAGGCCGGGACATGAACCGTGAAGGCGCTCAGGCGATAATACAAGTCTTCCCGCAGCTTCTTCTCGGCCAAGGCACGCTCCAGGTTGGCGCTGCTGGCCGCCAGGATTCTTACATCGGCGGCGATCGCGTCGGCACCGGTTGGCCTGCGGAACGCATGATTGTTGTTGCCTGGTAGCCCCTGATCCTTCAGGGTTTGGTTTTGCAGTACCCGCAACAGCCTGGATTGCAGCGCCGCCGGCATCGCGGCGATTTCGTCCAGGTAGATCGTGCCTTTCTCGCCCGCCGCAAACCTTCCCAAACTTGCCGGACGGGCACCACCATCCCGGTCTCCAAACAGTTCGGCTTCCAGCAGCGCTTCCGGCATTTCCGCGCAATTCACTTTGAGCAGCTTGAAACCGGAACGCACCGAGAGCTTGTGAATCAGGCTGGCCACCGTGGATTTTCCGGTTCCCGCTTCTCCCAGGATGAGCACCGGGACGTCGGTCTGCGCCAGCAGCGCGGCCTGGGCGCGCAGCTTCTGCATAATCAGACTGGCGCTGACGAAGAATGCGTCTTCGCCCAGTTGCTCGACATTCTCGCTGACGATCCACGCTGCCATGTTTTCTGACGACTCATTTCCTGCCGGGCTCAGGTGCCGCCGAATCACAGACTCGAGTTGTTGCCCGTCGAACGGCCTCACCAGAATCTCTCCTGCGCCCAGTCGGATCGCTTCTTTCTCTCTGGCCGCATCGTCGCGGTGGCACAGCACGATGACCGGAACATCCGGACGCAGCCGGCGCAGCCACCGCAAGAGGTGAAGGCCGTCGCCGTCGCCGCGGGGCAGGTCGAGCAACAAGAGCTGGGGCGCGACGCCGGATTGCACCCGTTCCATGGCGTCCCAACCACTCGCTGCGCTGTCCAAATGCCAGGAGTTGGACTCTTCGATCGAGCCAAGCTGGCGAAGAACCGCCGGATCCCGGCTCACAATCAACAGGCGAATTTTTTCGTGTGGGTTTTCCGTCAAGGTTCGTAGATCCTTAACCAGGGAAGAGAGAAACAACTGGAATAACTTCAGACCGGTTCGACTTCGTACCCCTCTACGCGCACCGCCAGCGATCGCTGGATCGCCTCCACGGAGATGACCAGGGTTCGGTCGCCATTACGCGAGACCAGTATGCCCTCCATGCCATTCAGCGCCCCGCTCCGGATTCGCACCCGCTGTCCGATCTTGAGGAAGGGATGAGAAGACCAGGGCAGTTGCCCTTCCACCAGACCCCGAACCGCATCGATTTGCTCGTCGGGAATAGGCGCGCCTTCACCCCTGGCGCCGATCAGCCCAAATACCCCGTCCACGCGGAGAACGCGCAGCCGTTCCGACCGGTTCGGCGCAAACTTCGCGAACACATAGCAACGAAAAAGCGGCACCTGCACTGACTTCTTGCGGTCACTCCAGTGGTGCACCTCGGTGACCACCGGCAGAAAGGTCGTCACACCTCTCTCTTCCAGCCGCTGCACCACAATCTTTTCGTGACGCGAGCGCGTCTGGAGCGCGTACCAGTTTTCAGCTTCCGTTTCGGCCGGTGCAAGCGGCTGCGGAAGCGCCAATGATAAGCTGCTGACGGCCATAGCTTCGCCCTCTAAGTCACTGCTCACAGTGACCCCAAATTGGAATTACAAGTCTGTCGCTGTCGAGATCTCAGCGATGAGATCCAAGGGGGATTACCACGTTGGGCAGGAAACTGGGGGGACGCTGTTTTCCTGCTTACTTCAGTTAGAGTTTTTTCGTCGAACCGACCGTTTAACTACTCAAAGGCCATTTCCGTTCCGGGTCACCATGGTGCAGTTCTCAGAGTGCATGAAGCAGGTCGACTGCCAAAGCGATCACGCTAATTAAATCGCTATCAATCCTATAGACATTATTGCATATTACTGCAGCCTGTCAACAGGATCTTCTTCAGCTCTTCGCGCTTCCACGGATTACCTAGGGCCCATCGGGCTGGGGGAGAACCAAAACCGGCTGCATGAGCCAGTCTGCCCTGATGTCAACCAGCTTACATCGGATTGCAGATCCTTGCAAGGGGTACAAAGTACCCAGCGGTGGTTACTTCTTGTCGTAGGAATCGGGCATTCTCATGAGCCCTGGTTCTCACTTCTTTTTCCCGGTGCGCACCCATCCACTGGCATGATCCACAGCACCGAGGGGCGGCATCGTAACTTATTGATTTAACGTTAGCTTAACACTAATAGGCTCTCAAAATCGGGTTCCCCGCTGTGGACGTTGCACCCTCGGCGAAGGCAATGCCCGCCTAACGCAAACCTGCTCCCGTGTGTGCAAGAAGTTGCGCTTTATGTCCATCACTTGCGACATTGACAGCAAAGCGACACCACTTCATTTTGCCTGTCGCCGACCTTGGTCGTGGGAAGAGCCGCTGGAAGACTAAGAGAGAAGACTAGGAAGAAAAAGAGAAGATAGGAAAAAGCGCCACAAGTGATTTCCTCGGTGGGTTGCCGGTGGGGACAGTTAATTCCAGAAAGCGCAAGTACGACAAAAACGGCGTGCCTGATTTCTGCACGCCGTGTAGATTTCGAATCGGTCCGGAATGTCGCTGTCTAGACAAAGATCAAGTGCGCATTAGTTGGTTTCGTTCAGAGAAGCATGCCGTCTGGATCGGAAAACAATCACTCCCAGGCAACACAGGCCGGACAGCAACACGTACATCAGAGCTGTCCCACCCTCTGGCACCGTCGTGCATCCCTTGCCCCCGTTGCCGCCACCGCCCCAACCGTTGTCGTCCCAACCTTGGTTGCCGCAGCCGTTTCCGCCCCCGCCTCCGTTGCCACCACCGCCACCGTTTCCGCCACCGCCACCGTTTCCGCCTCCCCAGCCGCCACCGTTAGGGCCGCCAGGGCCGAAGGTCAAGGCCAAGAAGCCTGTTGGCGCGCTGTTCAGAACGCTGTATCCCGCACTCGTCGCCTTCACGCTGACCGTGCCTTGACCAAAGGCACCAGGCGCGAAACTCAAAAGCGCGGCAAAAGCTACCCACACCGAAAACCTGGTAATAGATTTCATCATCAACTTCTCCTCATTATTTAGACAACAGGTTATTGGGGGGAGGGCTGCCTGCTACCGCACACCTACATCCTCACTCTAGCGCGAAGCCCAGAACTGTCAAGACTGATAATTTCTGCAACCCCCGTTGCAGCCAATTGCAACTGTCAAGCAAGCCAAATTCTTTTCCACGAAATTATTAATAAGAGAGATTAAGAGAGATAAGAGACGAGAGAAGT
>PMXH01000066.1 GCA_003165855.1 Acidobacteriaceae bacterium
GTTGCTGCCCCGCCGTTTCTATGGGGACTCCTTACCCTGCAGCATATTCGAGCGTGTGGCGTCTAGTCTAGCATCGTCCACGACGGGCACCCACCTGGACAGTCTCGAACTCACCGTTTTGGACCCCAGTGCGCCGGAACAATAGGATTGCGCCAGACTCCAAGGGGTGCCGCCGTCCGGACTGGAGGCCACGGATAACTTCCGCGCGATCCCGGCGCAATTCAGTAGTGCGTCTGTAACTGGGTACACGGTCGAACAGGCGCGGCCTGGCTGGTTCAAGTGCGTCGGCAAAGTCGCACTCCTCGCCCTCCGCTCCTCAATGTTTCCCTAAATGGGTCACTCTTCCGTTCGCGTCCGTGCGGTCCCCGGGCTGTGCTGCTGCCGGGCAGCTCCCTACATACTTCTGGTCGACGATCGTCGTGCTTTCAGTCTTGCCGTAAAACGCCGGAGTATAAGTGGCGCGAGTCTCGGAGTGGAACGACGTATCGCCCTGAAAAGTGCCCGCTTCCTTGGTGTCGATAACAGTACCAGCAACCACGCAATGCATCTCGGCGGAAGACTTGCCGCCTTGGAAGCTTTCGCCGATGGTGGTTCGTGGCGAGATGTGTAGGCTCTCAGTGTATCGCATCAGGCCGCCCGACGTGCTGGGTTCAGATTGCCAGCGACACCGCACGGGCTAAAGCCCTCTCTGCTGGACCTTCCATTAGTGGGTCCAAGCCGGTTCCGGACGAGTAACCGGTTAACCGGAAGTTGGGCGTGAGGGACGAGGCGGCCGGTCCAACTTCCGGATGCGCCGTCACCCGGCCAGAATCCGGTTCGCGGAACCTTTTCCGCTACCTGTTCGTACCTCGTGGCAACGACCCTCAGCAGCCTAAAGCCGGAGCAAGCCATGGCTGACAATTTGAGTGGTCGGCGGGCATTTTGTCATACTGCACCAGACGACTGGTAGATGTGCATCCATTGGTCTTCATAAACCGAAGGAGATTGAAATGACAAGCTCTGACATGACGGACCGGATCACAGAAGCGTCGCCGCGTTTTAAGGCTAGGATGGCCGGTGTCTTTCAACTGCTCGAAGCCGTGACGGCATCATTCCCCGGGGTATTCGTTCTCGGCAGGCTTGTTGTCGATGGCAACGCCGCCGCTACAGCGGCCAATATCGTGGGACACGAGCGGTTGTTTTGGTTGGGGTTCGCATCCTCGCTCATTGGGGTTGCGTGCCATGTCGCTTGGGCGCTTCTGATGTATGAGTTGCTTAAACCTGTGAACAAGAGCCTCTCTTTACTCGCAGCGTTCTTCGTTCTCGTGTGCTGCGCTATGCAGGCTCTTACCAGCCTCTTTTACCTCGCTCCTTTGCTCATCCTCCAAGGAGGTAGCTCGTTGAGCGCATTTACGGCGGAACAGTTGCAGTCGCTGGCGCTCATGTTTCTCAAATTGAATCAATACGCCTACAACATCGACCTAGTCTTCTTCGGATTATGGTGCGTCCTGACAGGCTACCTCATTTTCAGGTCGACCTTCCTGCCTCGAATTCTGGGAGTGCTGTTGGCGATCAGTGGTTTGGGTTGGGTGATCTATCTGTACCCGCCGCTCGCATACCATCTGTTCATCCCCTACATCGCGTCCGCCTCCGCCCTCGGGGAAATACCACTGGAGTTCTGGCTCATCGTGATGGGCGTGAACGTTCAACGATGGAAGGAGCAGGCCAGCACTGCGCGGTCGAGTGACGGGGCATCCTGAAGTTGAGACCGATGGAGCATGCCCAGTTTTGAAACTCGTGGCGTGCAGTATCAGCTTTCCGCACCAACCGTCGTGCATGACCCCACTCGGCAACGATTCCCACTTTTCGTGCGTATAGTCCTCGGGATCATGGGTGCGAACGATTTCATGCAGCTTTCAACCTCTCGTGCACAAGGGTAGGGTTTACTTGTCGTACATCTCGTAATGGATGGAGCACGGCTCTAGCTCCAGCAGGAAATCTTTGTCGAAATCGTAGTATTTCGCCACGCTGATGTCGTCTCCTGCGAAGGCGCGGATCGCCTCGTCGGACTCCCAAAACGTGACCATCAAGAAATGTGCGGTATCGCCCTCCACACGGCGCAGGGCGTATGCGCCCTTGTTGCCGGGAGTCGAGCGGTAATCGGGAATCGCAATGGTTCGCATCAGGTTTAGGTACTCGTCGCTTTTGGCTGCGGGGGTCGCACCATGCCAGATTCGGGTAACCATATGGGACTCCGTTGCGGTGTCGTTTGCTTCCAGAACACTTTAGATGTCGCAACCGGGCGCTTGCACTCGCGACCCCAGTCAAAGATTGAAACCTGAGCCTTGCGACCGCTGCGCTCGGGATGCTCTGCTAGCCTATCGTCATGCAGAATCCCGTCAAAGAACGCATCGTAAAATTGCGAGATGAAATAGCGCAACTCAGTGAAGCGAACCGCCTGTACTTGCAGAGCGGGAAGAGCAAACCCGGCGCAGTGGGGGATCACGAACGTCGGCTTCAAAGATTGCAGGAAATCATGGACGAGTTGGTGGCGCTCACCGACTGGAAAAAGCTATGAATCTCGCTTGTGCCCGATCAGTTTCCGCCGTCTGCTCCCCCGACTCTGGATTGTTTCGGGGCATGGATCACGAATCGGATCGACCGATCCGCGCTTCCGACGCGATGGTTCTAGTGCTACGCCACCGCCAATTTAGGTCCGGCCTTTGTAAAGGCATCCATCGTCTGGGTCAACTGTGCATCCACTTCGTCGGCAATGATCATGACATCCGGCAACAGCAAGCTGAAATCCAGCATGCTCAGATTGTCGTGCAAGGTTCCAAAGATGGTTACTTGAAGGATTCGTGATTCATGGATCAGCATGGCGGAAGAATAGCCTTGCTTTCGTCGGAGCTTGCCATGGGCGACGGCGGCGAAGGATGCGATGGCATCGCTGTCTTTATCGGGCAACTTGGGTATGCCCAAACGTACTACCAGATCGTCAATCAGCTTCGGAAGATGTCCGGCGCGTTCCTCGTCGCTGAGACGAAGGTGGTTGAGTTCACGAGTCTTTTTTGTTCGTGTCAACCAATCTGCGATCAGAGGAGTCTTACAGCGGGTCAGGATTGCGGCCACGCTCTCTATGCCTGCAGGTCGTGATTTATCTTTTGCCAGCTTAGCCGTTTGCACGGTCGGCACTCTGATTGGACCAGCCATCTAACACCACTTTCATGTGACGAATTAAGGACAGAATAGTCCCTGAACTCCTCTCAAGACTGATCAATTCCGAACAAGAGAGATTATTTCGCAAGAACGGCGGAATTTCGTCTGCTGACCTATCGCCCCAGCGTCCGACCGAGGGCCGTGCTACGCTGCTGCGGCCTTCTCCCCGACAGCCATGTAGCTCTGCATCGCCTGTGTCAACTGCGAATCCACTTCATCCGCTATCGTCATCACATCGGGCAAGAGGAGGCTGAAATCCAAAGCACTCAGATTCTTCTGCAAAGTCCCGAACAGGGTGACTTGAAGTATTCGTGAGTCGTGTACCAGCATCGCAGGCGAATAGCCTTGCAACTTTCTCATCTTCCCATGGGCGACGGCAGCGGCGGAACAGATAGAATCGCTTTCCTCTCCCGGGACGTTCGGCGCTCTCAGACGCAGAATCAGGTCTTCAATCAGCTTCGGAAGATATCCAGTACGCTCTTGGTCGCTAAGAGAAACGTAGTTGAGTTCTTTACTCTTTTTCACCTTCGCTAGCCAATCTTCGACGATCTCGTTAGTGCAACGCTCCAATATCGCCGCCACTCTTTCCTTTGGCGTCGGGGTGGCGAGTTTGCGAGTGATCAGCTTATCGTGGACGAGATCAGCCAGCGTCTTGGTCTCGAATGGCTTCACGATAATTTCATCCGCTTCCAGAAGGATGGCTTCCATGGCACTCTTCACGTCGGGGAATCCGCTGACCAGCAGCGTAAGTGCCCTCGGTTGGATATGGCGCATCGCGGTAATTACTGCAAAGCCGTCGCTGGGGTTGGGCATGTGGAGATCAGTGATCAGGACATCGAAGCTCTCAGTCGTGATCAGTTTCAGAGCATCGGTCACGTTCGCGGCAGAGACCACCTCGAAACCCTTGCTTTCGAGGGTGGCGGTCATCATATCGCGAACGCCATCGTCGTCATCCACAAGCAGGACCCGATGGGAATCTGATATTTTCGTTTGGGTCATAGCGAAACTGCCCCCATCATCAACTGTTAGGAGTGTGACTTAGGTCTTGCACGCAAGAATGTATAACATTGACCAGTTATTGAAATTGTTCTTGGGTAACCTGTCTGAGGTTGAACAGTTGGGGATGTGGTCAGGGGTTAATGGCGAAATCTCCCGCCATTCGGGACGCTCAAGGCTGCTTCCATCCCATGTTCGTGTCGATGAACCTTCAGGCCGGACTCATCAAGAGTCCGGCTTTTTTGCGTCGTAGCTCTGATTGACAACTTGCTGAGAGTAGAAGCGTATGCTGATCTTGCACACAAGAGAGTTGAAAATACGTAATGTCAGTCAGCAGCGTTTCTTCTTCTTCCCATCGCATCGGCATCCTGATGTCCGACGAGGGGCGCTTCGTGTCGTGTATCGATTGCCATCTAAGTCTAAGGTTTCCCGCTGGAGCAAATTACCACACCATTGAGAAGCAGTTCGAGTCTCATTCGTGCAGTTTTCCAATCCCATCGAACCATGATGCGCTCGTGGAGAGCGCACACCACCACTAACGCGAATGGGTGATCACCGATTCGGTGTCGAGAAGAGCGCGGTACCCGTCGCTTTTGGCTGCTGGGGGTTGCGCCATGCCAGATGCGGGCGATCATCGGGAACTCCTTGCGTGTCGTTTGCGTCCAGAATTTCTAGATGTCGCAACTGGAAGGTTGCACTCACGAACCCGGTCTCGTCAGCGATAGCCGATGAGCCGCATCACGAGAACTAGGAGGGCCAGACCAATCGCAGCAATGCCGTTGGCCCGAATCCAATGACAGCTTGCCGTCCAAGGAAACATCAGGGTTTCGAAGAGTGGCATGAATTTATCTGGCCATAGGAGTGCTGCCAGTCCGAACGCCAGACCAAGTTGGACACCAGCGCACAGCACGAAAGTATTCACGGTAGGGATTCCAATGTGAGAACTCTCTTTTTCATTGGAACGTGATCAGGGCATTAATGGAAAGTTACGAAGGGTTTAGCTCAGCCAAGATCATTTTCTTCTTGCCGTCGTCATGAGTGAAGCCCCGTGGCATCGCTGTGTGCCTGATGTCGCCCCCGGTGTTGAACCAAGTGGGCCAATGCTCGACCAACTGTTGCTCCAGTCCCTTGTGCATTTGCCGGGCTACCCTCGACCTGCAACGACGGCAAGGGGTTGCTCCAGCGACGGCTGGCATCGGACTTCACTGTGTTTGCGTGATTGCGTGCGCGTGAACACTCCTCCGCACACCGCACATTCGCGTAGGCTCATGGGGCTATAAGGAAGATCGCCATTGGTGAAACTCACGATGAAAGACTTGCCGACTCGGTCATTCATCGTCTTGAGTCACCCTCTACAGCCGAGAACGCCGCAAGGTTTCCAACCGAGGACAACGCTGCGGCAGGGGAATTCCCGTTTGCCTCTTTCATCAAGCGGCACACACTCGCCCGACTGATTGAATGTTTCCGCGCCACGAGCGTCAGCGACATCCCGGAGCGACGATCAATGACAACCTGCTCCCGATTGATGTCCAGCCGCGATCTGCCGATTTGTCTTCCCTCCAATTTTGCCCTTCTCATTCCGCTTTTGACACGCTCCACCACGAGTGACCTTTCCAGTTCCGCAATTGCCGAAATGATCGTCACGAAAAGACGACCCATCGGACCTCCCGTCGCCACTCCCTCCCTGTGGCTGACAAACTCAATCCCCAGACTGTCGAGTTCGTCAACTATTTGCAAGAAGTTCCGAGTGCTCCTCGCAATGCGGTCGAAAGCGGCGACCAGCACCACAGAAAACTTCTTCCGCCGTGCATCCGCCATTAGGGCATCAAGCCCCGGACGGCGTGCCTTCTTTCCGCAAACACCGCGATCTTCGTATTCGTGTACAACCTCGAAGCCTCTTTGTGCCGACAACGCTCGAAGATCGTACAACTGAGATTCGACGTGCTGGTCGGGCGTTGAAACTCTGACATAGATCGCGGCTGTCTTCATCGCGTACACGCGGCGTGTGAAGCGCACTGTCCCGTCAGCTCCGCCGGGGTTCAGGGCGAGTTAAACCAGCGCCACGGACGTGCGACCCCAGCGTAGGTGCCGCTGGGGTTTTTCTTGGTGGATTCTCCCTACCATTTTTCCTCTCCAGAACGTGTCAGATCGGACGTAACGGAGGCACGAAAAGGCTCAAGTTACGCAAAACACTGCAACTTACTGATACCATTCGTGGCGGGAAATGGATTCAAGAAAATCCCCCTCCCGGCACCAGACGGCCCGTTGCGGCACAACCGGGAGTCAGAGCGTTTCAAGTACTCGTGCGATCACGAAGAAGCGCTGGCAGCTGCAACCGATACTCCGCGCTGCTTTCGGAGCTCCGTCAGAAACGAATCGGCCCCCAGCCCGGCATGACTGCGGAAAAGATCAAGCAGCGGATCCTCGCTTTCACTCGATCCCGCTGCGGTCCGTGGATGCTGCCCAATCTCAGTTTCCAAACCCTCGGGTTCCACCAGCATCTCCGGCAGCCCTTCGGGATTCTCCGTCAGCCTATTCAGAAACTTTTCCAGCAGCGCGCGATGCTCCGGCGTGGTCTGGGTGAATTCCACGCCCATTCCCTTATCCGGATGCATGATGCGAACCACTCCTTCGGATCGCAGTTCCACTCCGGGGGCGCGCATCGAGAGCGTCACCCGAGTCGAAACTGGGAAGGGCGAAGGAATATCGAGGTAGCAACCCCCCAAACTCAAATCCGTAAGCTGGCAGCGCACCGGCGGATCGTCCTTCTCTCCCTCCGGAGAATTGCGGCCGAGCCATTCGCGCAACGTACGCACCAGCTCTGTCGATGGATCCTGGAAGCGCAGCCCCGCCTGTGTCCCCGTTCCTTCCCATGCAAACTCCGCCGCCACATCGAGACGCTTCTCCGAACCCGGCAGCGTAAACATGAGTTGCCAGCGCCCCCGCAGCTTGCTGCGCCGGGGCAGGCTGATCGCCAAACCACCTTCCCCCACATCGGTCGTATGCACCTTGAAGTGGGCGTCGGAGTCGACGCTCGACATCTCCACGGGAAAGCGCACGGCAACCCGGAAGTTGCGCCGCCGCTCTCTCTTCATCAGCGCCCGCGCCGCCCGAAAACTTGACTTGGCGCGCTCCACCGACACCGGCTTATAGAGGATGAAGTGCGCTCCAATCTCGAAGGCTGATCGCAGTCCGATATCGGGATCCAGAATCGCCACCGCTACCGCCCGCTTGTTGCAGGGCGCGGTCCGCGCCGCGCGCAGCACATCCGCTGCCCCAGGTCCGGCGCAATCCACGATGATGGCCTCAAACCGCTCCCGCGTCAGACGCCGCAGAGCCTCTTCCGCACTCGTGCAATGTTCCACACCGATATCCAGGTCGCCCAAAGTGCGGCGCAGCACGCGCACGATCTTCTCATCCGCACACAGCAGCAGTGACTTCAGATTCATAGCGAGGTCTTAGGTTCTTTCCCGCATCGCGATTTTTACTACGCCGGTGGGCCGCAGCGGCGTGCTCTTCTGGTCTTACCGCCGCAGAAGAGGTCGTGCCTCCAATGTAAGCCTGCCCCAATGCCTGATCAATAACGCACTCTCGCCTGAGGTTACGCCTGTAACCTCTCACTCGACCTTCCCCGGCGACAGTCCCAGAACGGGAAGCCCCGAAGGTCCCCTCTTTCACGCTCTCCATCGCCTAAGCGCACTCAATACAATCATTTAGAAGGTATCTGCTACGGTTAGCCGGACAAAAATGCGATTGACTTCCCCCCTATCTTCGCCTAACATACTGAGTCTCCGATCAGCTTTTGGGACCACAGGGAAGCCTTTGCTACGCTTGGCTGTCCGCGGCCGCATTCGTTTCCTTGAATCCCCGGAGCCCCCGGAGAATCATATAGATAGACCAGTTTACGAGTGCGGAGTTCATCCCCCATTTCTACGAAAGGCATTTTTCATGGCAAAGCGACGCGGAAATCCAAACTGGGGTAAGCCTGAGCCCATCGGGCCGGTCGTCCCCACCATTACCGAGTTCGAACAGGTGGTGCGCGAATACAAGCTCACCCCTGACCAATATCTACGCTCGACTCGTCTGCGGGAGTGGGCACGGCGCAACAAGAATTCGAAATACATTCCCGAGCCTCTTCTCGAAGCTTGGGGATTTGAGATTGAGTCCACGCTATAAACTCATATCTAACAAGCACCTCCAAGGGTCGCTCTAAGCGACCCTTTACTTTTTTCTGCCGGCTTATCGTAGCGCCGCCCTCTCGGCGGCATGGTGGCGCTAGTTCGGGACACCCCGGTTTTGCGTGTTGTAGCGCCGCCGTCTCGGCGGCACGGTGGCGTTGGTTCGGGACACGCCGGTTTTGCGTGGTCTGGTTTTGGTGGCGCAGCGCTTCCAGCGCCGCGATCAGTCCGCTATCATGGCTGTGGGCTTTAACCCCCGGGGACCTACTCACAACCGATCTCGATCCCGCTCATGCTCAACTGGCTCCAAATTCCTCTCCCTGAGCTGTTCGCCATACTCGCAGCCATAGCCTTCGCCCCCGGCCTGAACGTTTACGCTACCGTAGCCGCCCTCGGGCTGCTCGCCCGCTTCGCACACGTTCCTCTCCCTCCAGCTCTACTATTACTTGAAACCTGGCCCGTAATCATCGCCAGCACGGTCCTCTTTGTCGTCGAGTTCTTTGCCGACAAGATCCCCGCATTCGACCTGGTCTGGAGCGCTCTGCACACATTTGTCCGCGTCCCCATCGCCGCCCTGCTCGCCTACGGAGCCACCCGCCAACTCACTCCCGCGCAGCAATTGCTCGCAGCCTTGCTCGGAGCAGCCATTGCTCTCGCCGCTCACGGAGGAAAAACCGCCCTCCGCGCCGCCGTCACCCCGTCTCCCGAGCCTTTCTCCAACATCACCCTGAGCCTCGGTGAGGATGCTCTCGCCCTGGCCCTCACTTGGCTGGCCACGCGCCATCCTTACGCTGCAGCCGCCTTCGTCTTTGCCTTACTCACCATCATTGTCGTGATGGCCCGGCTGGTGATCCGAGCTTTCCGGGCCCTCTTTCGCGGCGCGGAAAACGAACTTGCCGGTCGTCCCGCATAAGCACCCGCATAACATCTCTGTCCTCTCCGCACCGTCGGAAATGCTTCCCGCTCGTAATGCCGAGTTCCCTTTCGAAGAACAAATCCGGGGGTATTCAGCATGGTTCNNTCCATACCGGCGACGTGCTCACCATCCTCAATCCCGAACCGGCCACGCCTCTTTCGCAAGAAGAATATCCCGTAGGCAAATTGATTGCCCTCACCGATCCTTCCGCCACTACGCTCCTGAATTAAATAGTCGCTCCTCAGTTCCTGCTCCATCTTCACTGACTGCTCGCAAACTTAAGGCCGCGATTCAGACCTGCACGTTATCCTTACGGGTACGTCCCGCCAGGAAGCCCGCGCCGATCATCTATAATCG
>PMXH01000544.1 GCA_003165855.1 Acidobacteriaceae bacterium
TTCCCAGTGCCAGCCAAGAAGGTGAACCAGCGCGGCTCCCACACCGAAATCGAGTATGTCATCGGCGGGCGATAACGCACCTTCGATGAAGAAAGGAAAAATCACGATTTGGAGTGCGTCCGCCAGTATGGCCAGCACCATGGCGGCTCGAAAGCGCGAACCCGGCGAGATTGTGAGAGTATCGGGAGGCACGACGGCTACTTCCATACTTTACTTTGTGCTGATTTGCTCATTTTAGCTGATTCTCCACTGCGGGATCGTAAAACGCGATTTCGAACGACTCACCGTTTCCCGCGGGCGAAGTCGATTTGCACCTTTTCCCGCCGGATACCATCCATTAGCTATGAACCTGTTCGACTCATTCCAANNTTTGCCAACGACTGGCATCTGGTTCACCTCGGTACTCGCGCCGTTGGCGGCGCAGGCACTGTCCTCACCGAAGCCACCGCCGTCCTCTCCGAGGGCCGCATCAGTCCTTCCGATCTCGGCATTTGGAAGGATGCGCACATCGAGAACCTCGCGCGCATCGTCCGCTTCCTCCGCGAGCACGGCGCCGTTGCCGGAACTCAGCTTGCTCACGCGGGCTTCAAAGCCTCCACCCCAGTTCCTTGGAGCAATCAACGCACTCCCGTCGCTATCGCCGACGGCGGCTGGCGTCCTATCTATTCCTCCACGGCAAAGGGGTTCACCCCGGAATCTATTCAGCCCGAAACTCTCACCCCCGAAGGCATCGCGCGAATCGCACAAGCTTTCGCCGAGGGCGCTCGCCGCAGCCTCGAAGCCGGCTTCGACCTCGTCGAAATTCACGCTGCCCACGGCTACCTCGTCCACCAGTTCCTCTCGCCGCTGGTCAACACCCGCACTGACCAGTACGGTGGCAGCTTTGAAAACCGCACCCGTATCTTGCGCGAGATCATCGAAGCCGTCCGTAAAGTCTGGCCCGAACATCTTCCTTTATGGCTCCGCATCTCCGCCTCGGACTGGACCGAGGGCGGCTGGACCGTCGAGGATTCGATCGCCCTCGCCCGGCAGGTTAAGCCGCTCGGTGTCGATCTTATCGACTCGTCCTCAGGAGGCATCGTTCCCACGGCAAAAATCCCTCTCGGCCCCGGCTATCAAACTCGCTTCGCCGAGCGCATTCGCCGCGAGACTGGAATCCTTACGGGCGCCGTCGGTATGATCACCGCCCCCGAGCAGGCTCAGCACATCATCGCCACCGGCCAGGCCGACATCGTGCTCTTGGCTCGCGAACTGCTCCGTGATCCCTACTGGCCGCTTCGCGCCGCCCACGTCCTCAAGCAGCAGACCACCTGGCCCCAGCAGTACGAACGCGCCCGCTTCTAAGACCGGAAACGGGATTAACGGCTCTGAGCGTTCTTAGGACCATGTTTCGCAGGCCCGTCGCCGGAACAGGTTTTCCTTTTCTCTTTGTACGCAGGTCCGACCCCACTACACTTGAACCGATAAAGTCATGAGGAAAAGTCTGTCATTGCTGCTTCGCCACGCGATGTATAACTTGCGTGGCGGCTTTTTGATTCGGCCGCTCATCATCGCGCTGACGCTGGGTTGCGCCGGCGCATTCCTCTCGTGGCTTGAGGAGCAGTTTCCAATTACCAGTGCGTGGGTGCCGACTGTTCTATTCCCCTCGCACGCCGACCCGCANNTTCTCCCCGCGCATCATCGTGAGCTTTTCCCGGGACCGCGTGACGCAATGGACGCTCGGTATCTTCCTCGGCACCTTTTTGTACTGCATGGCGGCGCTTCCGGCAGCACGCTCGCTGCCTTACCCCTTCGCGCCGGTGGCCACGGTTTTGGGCGCGATGGTGCTGGCGCTGGTCTGCGTCGGTTTGCTGCTCTTTTTTATTCACCACATCTCGCAGGCCATCAGTGTCAATCACATTGTCGACAGAATCGCGGCAGAAACGGAAGCCATGATTGATGAAATCATGCCCTGGCCGCATCGGGTGAACAACCTGGAGGATGCTGAACCGCTCCGACCGAACCCGAGCGAGGTGGCTGTCTTGAGCGATGTTTCCGGCTATATCCGCTTCGTCGATACGCGACGCCTGGTTGCCCTGGCGAAGCACTATCACGTCACCATCCGTGTCCTGCGTCGAGTCGGCCACTTCGTTCCGCAGGGAATTCCGCTGATGATGGTCTCGAAGGGGAAGCGTCTGCCCCCGGAAGGAACCGCCGAGTTGCTTGCGGCGTTCGACTTCGGCGCAACCAGAACCTTGCAGCAGGACGTGGAGTTTGGTGTTCTCCAGATTGTCGATGTTGCGTTGAAGGCGATCTCGCCCGCCGTCAACGATCCCACCACCGCCATCAACTGTATCGATCAGTTGAGCCGCATTCTAATCCGCTTCGCGTCCCGGGAACCTCCGGAGGATCTGCTCTACGATCCGCCGGGCATTGTTCGTGCCAGCATTGCATGGATCCACTTCGAGCGCCTGCTGGACGCGGCCTTTGAGCAGATCCGCATGTATTCGAAGACGGACGTTGCCGTCAGTTTGCGGTTGCTGCGGGCCTTCGGCGACATCGCCGCCTCGACGCCCGACCCGGAGTTCCGGCGAATACTGGTCGAGCACGGAGTGCGTACATTGGCAGGCTGCGCCGAAAGGCTCGGCGAAGAGGAACTAAGAGAGTTGCGGGATCGCCAGGCCGCACTGGAGAACTTCACCGCCATCTCGCAACCTTAAATTGGGCAGTTGACCAACACACCTGTTCGATGTGAAGGATTTGCCCAACCGTCAACCTTAGGCATGGCAAGCGTCTTGCCCTGACGCTGCAGATCTGCGTATTGTTAGGAGTGAAATTTCCGCGGTGTAGTGGAATTCTGCTTCATTTCACTTCTCTCCCGGGCCGCTTCGGCATCGGCGACCTCGGCCCCTGCGCGTACGAATTCGCAGACTTCCTTTTCGCCGCTGGACAGAAGTTGTGGCAAGTGCTGCCGCTGAATCCCACCGGATACGGCGATTCTCCGTACCAGTGCTTCTCCGCTTTTGCCGGCAACCCGCTGTTGCTGAGTCTTGAACGCCTGCGTGATCAGGGTCTGCTCCAATCGTCAGATTTGAACCTGGCTCAGTCGCCGGCGTTTCCCGAAGACTTCGTCGACTACGGGCCGGTGATCGAATTCCGTATGGGTGCTTTACGCAGAGCGGCGCAGGTGTTTTTCGCCGACGGTTCCCGCGCCGATCATGCCGAGTTCGACCACTTTTGCGAACGCGCCGGTTCATGGCTCGACGACTATGCGCTCTTCATGGCCTGCAAAGATGCGCACCACGGAACGACGTGGACTTTATGGGACGCGCAGATTCGCAAACGAGACGCCCATGCCGTGAACGAGTGGTCGAGGAAGCTGGCGCCGGAACTGAAAGCTTANNGAATTCTTCCAGCAGTGGGAGCATCTCAAGATTTATTGCCAGCAACGCGGCATCCGTTTCATGGGCGACGTTCCGATCTATGTTGCGCACGACAGCGCAGACGTGTGGGCTCATCCCGATCTTTTCTATCTCGACGATCAGGGCCGCCCGACCGTGGTCTCCGGCGTGCCACCGGATTATTTCAGCGCCACCGGACAGCTTTGGGGGAATCCGATTTATCGCTGGGACTTACTCGCCGCCAGCGGATACAAGTGGTGGATCGATCGCTTCCGCGCTGCGCTCGCGTTTTTCGATATGGCCAGACTCGACCATTTCCGCGGCTTTGAATCCTACTGGGAGGTTCCTGCCGGCGAAACGACCGCCATTCACGGGCGCTGGGTCAAAGGGCCGGGAGAAGATCTTCTGTCGGCGCTGCAGAACGTTTTTGGCGAACTTCCGATTGTGGCGGAGAACCTGGGCGTGATCACTCCGCCGGTGGAGAGACTGCGGCAGCAGTTCGGTCTGCCGGGCATGAGTCTTTTGCAATTCGCGTTCGGCAATGATCCGCAGGGCCCATCGTTTCGTCCGCATAATTACACGCACGACCTGGCCGCTTACACCGGTGGACACGACAATGACACGACGGTGGGCTGGTGGCTGAGTGCGGGCGCTGGCGACAGCACGCGCACTCCGGAAGATGTTCATAAAGAGCACGACTTCGCTCGTGCATATCTCAACTTACGCGACGATTCAGAGATCAACTGGGTCATGATCCGGGCGGTGCTGGCTTCGGTCGCTGATGTTGCGATTGTCCCGTTGCAGGATGTGCTTGGTCTTGGGAGGGCGGCACGCATGAATCTTCCCGGCACAATCAGCGGAAACTGGAAATGGCGGTATCGTCCAGCTGCATTGAGCGGCGAGTTGAGCGCGAGACTTCGATCCCTGGTCACTCTGTACGATCGTTAGGAAGAATCCAAGAAGAAACGGTCGCCTGCGAACCCGCCCACTTGGCGTGAGGCGCTCCGTAAGATTCTACGGTTGTCACTTCATATAAACTTGCGTATCGCCCTGCTTTGCAGGGAGCTACTGAAATTGGTCCGGGAGGAAGCAGTTTGCCCCTAAACCGGGATGTGCTTTGGTACAAGGACGCGATCATCTATCAGGTCCACGTCCGCACCTTCCACGACAGCAACGGGGATGGTATCGGCGATTTTCGAGGGCTTGAAGAAAAGCTCGACTACATCCAGGAACTGGGGGTCAGCGCGATCTGGCTCATGCCATTCTTCCCCTCTCCTCTGCGCGACGATGGCTACGACATCGCGGATTACAGCGCCGTCCATTCCAGCTATGGAACATTGGAGGATTTCCGGAAGTTTCTGGGATCGGCCCACGACCGGGGAATCCGGGTCATCATCGAAATGGTGTTGAATCACACATCCGATCAGCATCCGTGGTTTCAAGAATCGCGAAGTTCGCTGAACAATCCGCGCCGCGATTGGTACGTCTGGAGCGACACCGACACCCGTTACAAGGGAACTCGCATCATTTTTCTTGACACAGAAACCTCCAACTGGGCTTGGGACCCGATTTCAAAATCTTTCTATTGGCATCGCTTCTTCAGTCACCAGCCTGATCTCAACTACGACAATCCTGCCGTTCGGGAGCAGATGTGGAATGTGATGAAGTTCTGGCTGGAGATGGGGGTTGACGCCTTTCGGCTCGACGCCGTGCCTTACCTGGTGGAACGCGAGGGCACGAATTGTGAGAACTTGCCAGAGACCCACGCTGTCCTGAAGGAGTTGAGACGAAAACTCGATGAAGAATTTCCCGGAAGGATGCTTCTGGCGGAGGCCAATCAGTGGCCCGCCGATCTCCGCCCTTATTTCGGTGATGGAGATGAATTCCACATGGCGTTTCATTTTCCGCTGATGCCCAGGATGTTCATGGGGCTGAAGTTGGAAGACCGCAAGCCCATTACCGAAATCTTGCAGCAGACCCCGGAGATTCCGCCCTCATGCCAGTGGTGTCTGTTCCTGCGCAACCATGACGAGCTGACCCTGGAAATGGTAACCGACGCGGAACGTGACTACATGTATGACACGTACGCGGAAAGCAAGACGATGCGGCTGAATCTTGGAATTCGGAGGCGGCTCGCTCCTTTGCTGGACAACGACCGCAGGCGCATAGAGGTAATGAACGGGATGCTGATGTCGTTACCGGGGACTCCTATCGTCTATTACGGCGACGAAATCGGAATGGGAGATAACATCAACTTAGGCGACCGCAACGGAGTAAGGACTCCGATGCAGTGGGACGGAGGAACGAACGGCGGCTTTTCGACCGCGGTTCCAGAGCGTTTGTGTGCCCCTCTTATCCAGGATCCGGTATATGGTTATCCGGCCGTGAACGTGTTGAGGCAAAACGCGAGCGAACATTCGCTCCTCAACTGGATGCGCAGCATCATAGCGGTCCGGAGCTCGACCGCAGTGTTCGGCAGGGGATCGATTGAGTTTCTCTATCCCGCCAACCACAGAATACTGGCCTATGTGCGGCGACTGGGCGACGAGGCAGTGCTGGTGATCAATAATCTTTCGAGCACCGCGCAAGCTGTCGAACTGGATCTGCGGCGCTACAAAGGAAATATTCTGATCGAGATGTCTGGCAAGAATATGTTTCCGCGTGTGGGCGACCAGCCCTATCTGCTAACGATGGGGCCGTATCAGTTTTACTGGTTTCGACTGCGACGAATCTAAGCCAACGTGGATAGTGAAAACACTGTCACGCGCGTCTACACCGGGGTACGCGGTATTTCGAACGGAGATGAAATTGGCGGACGAGAGCTTTCTTACGGATGATTTTCTTCGCCAACTGATCAACGTCGGCGAAGTGGATATCCTCGTGGGCCTACCCACCCACAATAACGCCAAAACTGTCGGGCCGATCATCCACACGATTCGAAGCGGCATCCTACGAGGGTTTCCCCGGGCGCGAGCCGTAATCGTTAATGCTGATGGGGGGTCGCGGGACGGCACGCCCGAACTGGTTACGGGCATCTCTATCGATGACCTGCGCCCAGCCTCCAATCTGCGCGCGCTTCGCACGTTGCACTCAATCAGCACGAGGTATGCGAGCAGCCCGGCGAGCGGAGTTGCATTGCGGACTATTCTGGCTGCCGCCGAACTGCTGCGCGCCAAGGCCTGCGTGGTGCTGTCGCCTGAGTCCGCGAACATCGAACCGGAATGGCTCTCCAAGCTTCTGCACCCCATTTATGACGACGGCTTCGATCTTGTGACCCCCACATATCGCAGGCATAGGTTTGAAGGGCTGCTCATAACGAATCTTCTGTACCCGATGACCCGCGCACTTTACGGGCTAAGAATCCGCGAGGCATACTCGCCTGAGTTCGGATTCTCCGGCCGTCTCGGAAGTCAATTCCTGGGGCAAAATATTTGGAGTGATGGAACCCACGGGGCCGGTGTCGAACTTCGCTTTACCCTGGCTGCTCTCGCGGGACGATACCTTGTATGCCAATCCTTCCTTGGAGAAAAAGAGCGCATCGAGCGAAGTGCCGCTGACCTGGTGCCCGCGGTGCGACAGATTGTCGGCACCCTGTTCTCCGCGTTGGAGTCAGGTTTTCCCGTCTGGAGTGCCGTGGCCGGTTCCCAGACCCCCCCTACGAACGGGGCCGAACACGGAGTGCTTCTGGAACCGCTACGAGTAAATCGGAAACGATTGCGAGACATGTTCTCGACCGGAGTCGCCGAATTGGAGACGGTCTTTCAGTCGATTCTTTCCCCCTCCACCCTGGTGGAACTCCAGCGAATTGCACGCCTGGGAGAAGAGGAGTTTCATTACCCTGCAGAATTGTGGGTCAGGACCGTTTACGAGTTTGCCGCCTCCTATCAAAAGTCCGTAATCAGTCGGGATCACATCATTCAGGCCTTGGCGCCGCTTTTCCGCGGGAGAGCGTTCACGTTCCTGATGGAGAACCGCAACGCCTCTGGGGACGAGGTGGAGAACAATATAGAAGCTTTGTGCCTTGAGTTCGAGCGATTGAAACCGTATCTGCTGCAGCTGTGGAAATCAAGAGAGTGAGGCTACTATGCGGGAAATGATTATCAGCGAACTGAGCCAGGCGCTGCACGAGATGGCCAGAGGTTTCGCCCACTTCCTTCCTCGTCTCATCGTGATGCTGATCCTTGCATTTGCGGGCTGGGTGATCGCGTACGTTGTAAAAGCGGTTCTGCGCAGCATTCTGAGGCTCATCAAGTTCGACAAGCTTTCAGAAAACGCAGGCGCCTCGCAACTACTTACCAATGCCGCTTTGCCTTCGGCGACGGAAATGTTGAGCCGGTTCGTCTTCTGGCTGACCTGGCTCGGCTTCATTCTGCTGGGGGTGCGCGTGCTCGGGATCCTGGGCCTGCAGGATCAAATCGCGAGATTCTTTCTTTTCCTGCCGCGCCTGTTTGGTGCGATCTTCATCTTGTTTTTCGGACTGCTGGCAGCCAGCTTCTTTTCTCGCGCCGCTCTATTAGCTGCGGTAAATGCGAATGTGCCTTCACCCCGGGTTTTGAGCCTCGCTCTCCGTAGCATCATCATTGTTTTTGTATTGTCGATCGTCTTTGAAGAACTGGGTCTGGCGGAGCAGACCATGCTGGTTGCCTTCGGAATTGCCTTCGGAGCCCTGATGCTCGGCTTGGCAATCGCATTCGGCATCGGGGGCAGAGACTTGGCCAAGCGTTT